>JANXSA010000133.1 GCA_025352915.1 Rhodospirillales bacterium
CCGCCGCCGCAGCCCATCGGGATCGACAGCCACTGGTTGGTGCCAAACTTCTTGCCGAAGCGCTCCGGCAACGGCCCCCAACCGCCATACTTCTTGCCGAGATACTCAGCCAGCTCGGTCATATCCAGGATCTTGTCGGCATACAAATGCGGATCGGCAGCCCACCCGGCCACCACATCCGGCCCCGCCCCGGTGCGCGCCGCCACCGCCACCTGGGCGCGAATATCCTCCCAGCCAACATAGTCCGTGCGAACCTGAATCCCGGTCGCCTTGATGAACTTCGCCTGGTTCTCGTTCCAAACCGCCTCGTCCGCCTCAACGAACTTGCTCGGCCGGATCACCCGGATCGTCGCCCCGGCCTCGGCCGGCTGGTTCGGCGCTGGCACATTGGCCACCGGAATCCCCGCCTGCATCCCCTGCGCCATGGCTTCCGGCGCCAAGGCAGCAACACCAAGAGCGGCACCGGTCCCCATCTTGAACGCATCGCGACGCGTAAAGCGATCCATCGTTAGACCTCCCTAAATGGCGGCGTTGGCGCCGCGCGTGATAGCCTGTCGTTCAGTTCAGCCGCGTTCCCGTCTGCTCGTCAAACAAATGCACCAGCGCGGGATCCGGTGCGATATGCAGCGTCTGGCCGGGCTTCTCCATGATACGCTCCCGGAACGCGCCGACCACCTGCGTGCCAGCAAGATGCATGATCACCTGCGTCTCCGACCCCGTCGGCTCCGTCACATGCACTATGGCCGCAACACCCGCCGGGTCCAGCCGAAGATGCTCCGGCCGCATGCCATAGATCACGCGCTGCCCCTCGGCCGCCCCCCCGCCACCATCTGGCAACGGCAGGCTGATCTCCCCGGTCCGGAACACCCCGCCACGGATCTCCCCGCGCAGAAAATTCATCGCCGGCGACCCAATAAACCCCGCCACGAACAAATTATTCGGCCGGTCATACAAATCCAGCGGCGCCCCGATCTGCTCCACATTGCCGCCATTCATCACCACGATCTTGTCCGCCATCGTCATCGCCTCGATCTGGTCGTGCGTGACATAGATCGTCGTGGTCTTCAGCCGCTGATGCAGCTCCTTGATCTCCGCCCGCATCTGCACCCGCAGCTTGGCATCCAAATTCGACAGCGGCTCATCGAACAAAAACACCTGGGGATCACGCACAATCGCCCGCCCCATCGCCACACGCTGCCGCTGCCCGCCCGACAACTGCCTGGGATAGCGCTCCAGATACGGCTCCAACCCCAGGATATCAGCCGCCCGCCCCACCTTCGCGTCCATCACCGATTTCGGCGCGTTCAACAGCGTCAACGAAAACGCCATGTTCTCGCGCACCGTCATGTGCGGATACAGCGCGTAATTCTGGAACACCATGGCAATGTCCCGCTCCTTGGGCGCCACATCGTTCACCACCCGCCCGCCAATCGCGATCTCGCCCCGGGTGATGTTCTCCAGCCCCGCGATCATCCGCAACAGCGTCGACTTCCCGCAGCCGGACGGGCCAACCAGGATGACGAACTCGCCATCCTCCACCTCCACATCCACCCCATGCAGAATTTCAGTGCTGCCAAAAGCCTTGCGCACCGCGCGAACCGAGACTGTAGCCATGAGCCTGGACCGCCTCCCTCAACACCCACAGGCCATTCGGCCTCGAATTGTCGTCGAACACAAAGCCCGTATGGCGGCGCTTTGGCAAGCACCGATTCAAAGCAAGCTCAAAAGCGAGAAGCAGTTCTTTTTTGAAAAAAAGAACCAAAAAACTTTTATCCGCCCACTCAGTCAGCCGCCGCCGAGAGCCCGGCAGCACCGCTCAACCGCGCCCGCACCGCCTCGCCAAACAGCGCAAAAATCTTCCGCGAAACCTCGTCGCGCTCCCAGTCATACTCCGGATGCCACTGCACCCCCACCGCAAACCCCGCCGACACCGCATGCACCGCCTCAACCGTACCATCCGGCGCCACCCCATCCGCCACCAGGCCCGGCGCCAGCCGATCCATCCCCTGGTTATGCAGCGAATTCACCGAAATCTCCGCCGCCCCGCACAACCGATGCAGCCAACTCCCCGAAACCACCCGAATTGCATGCGACTTGCCCGTCCGCACCCGCGGATTCGGGCTCATCGGCGTCGAATGATCGATCCGGTCCGGCAAATCCTGCAACCGCTGGTGCAAACTCCCCCCCAGCGCCACGTTCATCTCCTGCATCCCCCGGCAAATCGCCAGCACCGGCACCCCCGCCGCCACCGCCGCCCGGATCAACGGCAACGTCACCCCGTCCCGCTCATGATCCTCCGGCGTCCCCTCCGCATGCGCCGGCCCATCATAATTCCCCGGCGCCACATTCGACCGGCTCCCAGTCAAAATCAGCCCATCCAGCCGCGAAACCAGCGTCTCAATATCCGCCACCCCGCCATTCGCCGGCACCAAAACCGCAACCCCGCCAACCACATGGTCGGTCGCACGAATATACGTGTTCGAAGCCGCATGGTTGGCCATGCCAAACACGCCGAACTGCTTGACGCAGCAAGAAATCCCAATGAGCGGTTTCATGGTCCCCAAAACGCTGAAATCAACCGCAACATGATTGTCCATCGTGGCAATAAAATGAACACAAACCCGCAACCCGCGATACAGCCATGCGCTGGTATCACCCCACTGTGGCCACCGCGCCACACCCGCATCCCGTCATCAAAGACATCCAAGAAAAATCTTCTTTTTGTGAACAAAAAGAAGCAAAAAAACTTCATTCACTAGAAAACGACGTCATCCTGAGCGGAGCGAAGGACCCACGCTGCCTGCTCGACTGTCGATCCTCTCACACCCCAAACGAATAAAGTTTTTTTGCTTCTTTTTGTCCACAAAAAGAAGACTTCCTTACTCCCTTAACCGAGGATCGGCCGTCTCAAACAACTTCTGATCAAACCGCCCCCCCAGCGTCACATTGAACAGCGAAACCGTCGTCTCCCTCGCCTGCGGATCGGTAATCGCCCATTGCCGCAGCGACAGCGGCTTATCCGCAAACACCAGCGTCAAACTGCCATCCCCCGGCGACGCCGTCCGGAACAACGACACATGGATCTGCCCCGGCAACCGCTCGATCCCGCTGATCGTCACCTCCCCCGCCAGCTTCAAATTATCCGACAGCAAAATCCCCAACGGCGTCGAACTCAGCGGAAAATACGTCACCTGCTTCAACGCCCGGTCATAAAACATCCCCCCGCCATTGCCCGCCACCAGCAACAGCGGCGAAGGCGGGTCATACTCGAACCGCATCCGCCCCGGCCGCTCAATCCAAGCCTTGCCCTCGGTAACATCCCCGCTCGGCGCCACCTGCAAAAACCGCCCCTGCAACGCCTTCAAACCGTTCAGATAAGCCTCAACCCGCGCCACATCCGCCCGGTCCCCGGCGCTCAAAACCATCGCCCGCGGCGGCGGCACCACCGGCGCACGGCTCTGCTGCCCCGCCGCCGGCGAGACCAACGACACCAACCCAAAACCCATCAGCACACGACGTTTCATGCCCCCAAAATGGCCCCGCACCCCGCGGAAGCCAAGCGGCAGGGAAGGTCTTCTTTTTGTGAACAAAAAGAAGCAAAAAAACTTCATCCATTGAGCGAACGGCTCCC
>JANXSA010000152.1 GCA_025352915.1 Rhodospirillales bacterium
TTCGCCAACGCCGTCAATGCCTATGTCGGGGTGATCCAGTCGGGCCAGGTGCTGGCGCTGAACATCAACAACGAGCAGGTGCTGAAGCGCCAGCTCCAGGCGACGCAGGAGCGTTTCCGCGTCGGCGAGATCACCCGCACCGACGTGGCCCAGGCCGAGGCCGCGCTAGCCGGCGCCACCGCCACCCGCCAGACTTCCGAGGGCGACCTGCAAACCGCGCGCTCGGCCTTTCTGCAGGTGATTGGCGAGTCCGCGCCGGACCGCCTGGTGGAGCCGCAGCCGCTGCGCCTGCCGGTGCGCAGCATGGACGAGGTGCGCGCCCTGGCCGCCAGCAACAACCCGGCGGTGATCGCGGCACTGTTCAACGATTCCGCCGCGCGCGACAATTTCGACATCCAGTACGCGCGGCTGATGCCCAACCTGAGCCTGCAGGGCTCGATTTCGCGCAACGAGGACGTCCAGACCAAGGACCTCACCACGAAAGTGGGCCAGGTCCTGATGGTGCTCAGCATCCCGCTCTACCAGGGCGGCGGCGAGTATGCCGCGATCCGCCAGGCCCGCCAGGCCCAGCAGCAGACCCGCCAGCAAGTCGATGACGCGCGCCGCCAGGCGATCCAGCAGGTGACCCAGGCCTGGACCACCTATGTCTCGGCCAAGGCGACGATCGAGAGCACCCGCCAGCAGATCCGCTCGAACGAGATCGCGCTCGAAGGGGTGCAGCGCGAGGCGATCGTTGGCAGCCGCACCACGCTGGACGTGCTGAACGAGGAGCAGCGCCTGCTCAATTCCCGCGTCACCCTGGTGCGCAATCTCGGCAGCCTGATCAACGCGTCCTATGCCGTGGCGGCGGCCTCCGGGCGGCTGACGGCACGGGATCTTAACCTCAACGTGCCTTTGTATGACGAAACCGCCTACTACAAGGCGGTGAAGAACCGGCTGATCGGCACCGGTGACTACGCCACCGACCAGCCCGGCCGCTGACCCCGGCGCGCGGCATGCGTGTGGCAGGATAGTGAGAGGCATGGCGACGATATGAGCGCATCCGTTCCGCCACCGGCTTCCGGCACGCAACCTGCGGGCGCCGCGCCGGATCCGTCGATGGAGGACATCCTCGCCTCCATCCGCCGCATCCTGAGCGAGGACGAACAACCGGCGAAACCGGCGAACACGGCCACCGCCGCCGCGCCCGCCGTGGATGGTCCCGCCGTGGATGATCCAGCCGTGGATGATGATGTGCTGCCGCTCGACGATTCCATGCTGGTCGCCGAACCCGCCGCCGGCACGCCGGACCCGCACGACACCGCTGCCGCCCTGATCGCGGCGATGTCCGAACCCGCGGAGCCGCTGGACGCGGTCGACCTCGCTCCGGCGCCGGCACCGATTGCCCAGCCTGTCCCGATTGCCCAGCCTGTCCCGGCGCCGCCGGTGATCGCGCCGCCACCGCCGTTTTCCGACCGCCTGATCAACGCCGAGGCCGAGGCCGCCACCGCGAGTTCGGTCAGCACCCTGTTGCGCACCCTGGAATCCGGCCGCCAGGCCGCGTCGATGGCGGTTTATCGCGGCGGCCCGACGCTTGAGGACATGGTGCGCGAGGAAGTGCGCGCCCTGTTGACGACGTGGCTCGATGCCAACCTGCCGCCCCTGGTCGAACGCCTGGTACGGGCGGAGATCGAGCGCGTGGTAAGCCGGGCGGTCGGCTGAGCGCCACCGCCGGTTCCCCGCCGCCTCCCCCTTTGCCCGACCAGAGACCCCCCAAAATGCTCGACAAGAACTTTACCCCGGCCGAGACCGAAGCGAGGCTGTACGCCGGCTGGGAAGGTGCCAGCAGCTTCGCCTGTGTGCCCGACAGCAACGCCGCGCCGTTCACCATCATGATCCCGCCGCCGAACGTCACCGGCAGTCTGCACATGGGTCACGCGCTGACCTTCACCATCCAGGACACGCTGGTGCGCTGGCGCCGCATGCAGGGCCGCGATGCCTTGTGGCAGCCGGGCACCGACCATGCCGGGATCGCCACCCAGATGGTGGTGGAGCGGTTGCTGGGCGAGGAAGGCACCAGCCGCCAAGCGCTCGGCCGCGAAAAATTCCTCGACCGCGTCTGGCAGTGGAAGGACGAATCCGGCGGCACCATCACCCGCCAGCTCCGCCGCCTCGGCGCCTCGCTCGACTGGCCGCGCGAGCGCTTCACCATGGATGACGGCCTGTCCGCCGCGGTGCGCGAGGTCTTTGTCACCCTCTATAAGCAGGACCTGATCTACCGCGATCGCCGGCTGGTGAACTGGGACCCCAAAGTCCAGTCCGCCATCTCCGATCTCGAAGTCGAGAACCAGGAGGTCCGCGGCAACCTCTGGCACATCACCTACCCCATCGCCGGCGAGACAGGCCGCACCATCACCGTCGCCACCACCCGCCCCGAGACCATGCTGGGCGATACTGCGGTCGCCGTTCACCCCGATGACGAACGCTACCAGGATCTCGTCGGCAAGCACGCCATCCTGCCCATCGTCGGCCGCCGCATCCCCATCATCGCCGACGAATACTCCGATCCCGGGAAAGGAACCGGCGCCGTCAAAATCACCCCGGCGCATGATTTCAACGAT
>JANXSA010000153.1 GCA_025352915.1 Rhodospirillales bacterium
CAGCCAAGCATTGCATTGCGCCCGAAGTTAAACAAAAAAAGAAGGCAAGAAGAATATGCAGAATGTTAGTTTGATTGTAATTCTGCTCTCTTTTTGCGTCGGATGCACCGATGCGATTAAATTGAGGCATCCAGACACCGGGCGAATTGCTATATGCGGGCCATACTTAGATGGATTTATTACTGGAAGCAATTCGGATGTTATCCGAGAGGTATTATGTGTTCGAGATTTTCAGAGGCAAGGGTATGAAAGAGTCAACTAGGGAAAGTTATCGCATAGTAGGCTATCTGGGCTTTTTATTATAGCAGCGGGACTGGGGCTTACCCTGTAAGTTGGAGGGGCAGACGCCACCTTGGTGTTGTTCTGCCCTTACGCTTCCACCCGAAACGCATCGGCAATCCGCCGCACCGCCCCTTGCGCATCCACCAGCAACACATCGAACCGCACCCCGGCCGCACCCCACCCCGGATGCTCCGCCAATAAAATCTCCGCCGCCGCAATCAGCCGCCCGCGCTGCTTCGCCCCCAGCGCGAGTGCGGCATCGGCCAGCCGGGCGCGCCGCTTCACCTCGATGATGGCCAGCAGCCCGTCGCGCTCGGCCACCATGTCCACCTCGCCCGCCGCGGTGCGCAGCCGCTGCCCCAGCACCGTCCAGCCATCCGCCACCAGCGCCGCCGCCACCATCGCTTCGGCTGCCACCCCGCCCGCCTGGTTGGCCCGCCCGCGCAGGCTGCGCTTTGAAGTAGCCTTCGGCCGATCAGCCACCCGATGCAAACCCCGCCGCCCGGTCGCGCCCGATCAGCGCCAGCCCCTCGGCCACCGACACGAATTCGCCGCCGGTGCTGACCCGCTCGGCGCCGAAGCGCGCGTCGAACAGCCGCCGCACCGCCGGGACGAAGCTGGTGCCGCCGGTCAGGAACACATGGTCGATCGCCGGCCCCCCGGCCTGGGCCATCACCCGGTCGACCGCCGCACCGAACTGCGCCACATCCCCGGCGATCCAGCCCTCGAACTGCTCGCGCGTGATCGTCACATTGATGTCCAGGTCCTTGTGCTGGAACGAAAGCTTCGTCGCCTCCGCCGAGGATAGCGCCGCCTTGGCCGCCGAGACGGTCTGGTACAGCCGGTAGCCCATCTCGTCCTCGATCAGCGCGATCAGGTTGCCGAGCCGGTGCGGGTCCTGCACCCCGCGCATCACCTCGCGCATTTCGCGCAGCGTCTTCGGGTTGCGCATCAGCGACAGCCGGTGCCAGCGCGCGAACGCCGAATACCAGTCCGGCGGCACCGGCAGCTCCGCGCCGCCCATCACCCGATACGTCGTGCCCTTGCCCAGCCGCGGCGAGATCACCGCGTCGATGATGCGATAGTCGAACACGTCACCGGCGATGCCCACGCCGGAATGCCCGAGAGGCTCGACACCTTTACCGGGCACAAACCGCAGCACCGAGAAATCGCTCGTGCCCCCGCCGAAATCGCCGATCAGCACGGTGGCCGGCGCATTCAGCGTGCGGGCAAAACGATACCCCGCCCCCTCCGGCTCATACGCAACGTCGATCCCCGCCATCCCCGCCTCGGCAAACGCCGCCCGCAACCGCGCCTCGCCGAACGCATCGTCGGTGCGCTCGCCGGCGAAGCGTACCGGCCGCCCGGCGATCACCCGCAGCCCGTCCGGCGTCACCCCCGCCGCCGCCAAAAAACTGCGCAGAAACGTCGCAATCAGCATCTCCAGCGTCGTCCGCCGCCCAAAAATGCTGGTCTCGACGAAACTGCGCTGCGCCAGATAGGTCTTCATCGACATGATCAGCCGGCTGTCCAGGGGATCGTCCAGATAGGCCTCGATCGCCGCCGGCCCGGCCTCGTGCCGCAGCCGGCTCCCTTGCGCCGTCCCCCGCCCATAGCTCTCGGCCCAGAAGCACAGCACCGAGCGGAACACATCCTGCGTCCCGAACCGCGCCGTGCTGGTGCTGCCATCGGGCTTGAGCAGGGCCAGCACGGTATTGGTGGTGCCGAAATCGATGCCGAGCACGGGGTTCATATTGCGCTTCCGGGCAAGAGGGCCGCGGGTTTGAGCCCAGCTTGGCGCCGATGGCAAGCCTGCCGCCTTAGAACCGCTCTTCGCCCGTCTTCCGCACCGCATCCGGAAAATCGCGATACAGCGCAAACGTCACGTTCTGCACCAGCGAATTGACCCCGTGATGATGCCCCTCCACCGGCTCGTCCCGGCTGGCCACATGCTGAAACGCCGCCTCCAGCTGCGCCAGGTCGCGCACCTCGATCATCAAATGCCAGTCGCCCATGCCCCTGAGCCCGAACCCCAGCTTGGCCCGCGTCAGCCGCCAGCCGGCAATCTTTCCGCCATCGCGCAAATGCCCCATGTAGCGCTCCACGGCGGCGCAAAACGCCATGTCGGAGACGCCGGGCTTGGTGTCGCAATAGACGTGGTAAAGGTCCACGGCCGCCTCCCAGAAAAGAAAGCAGTTCTTTTTTGAAAAAAAGAACCAAAAAACTTTTATCCCCTGGCGCGGATGCCAGTCGCCCAGACCGGGCCAAAAGTCATAAAGTTTTTTTGCTTCTTTTTGTTCACAAAAAGAAGACCTTCCTTACGAAGCATCATCCGCCCCCAGCCCCGGCCGGCTGCTCCACTCGCTCACCAGCGTGAACCCCACCGCCAGCAGCACCGGCCCGACGAACACCCCAAGCAGCCCAAAGGCGATCGCCCCGCCGAGCACGCCGAGCATGGTCAACAGGAAGGGCAATTGCGTCCCGCGGGCGATGAAATAGGGCCGGATGAAATTATCCGAGACGCTGATCACCCCGCCGCCCCAGGCCAGCATGAAGATGCCCCAGCCGGTCTCGCCCGACGCCAGCAGCCACAGCCCGGCCGGCAGCCAGACCACCGGCGCCCCGATCGGCAGCACCGACAGCGCGCCGGCCACCACGCCCAGCAACCCCGGCCGCGGCACGCCGGCGAGCCACAGCCCGAAGGTGGTCAACATGCCCTGGACAATCGCGGTGCCGAGAATGCCATAGACCACGCCGCGCACCGTCTCGCCGGTCACCCTGAGCAACCGGTCGGCCTGCTCGCCGGCAATCCGCCGCAGCGTCACCGTCAGCCGCGCCGACAGCACATCGCCGGACACATACAGAAAGAACGCGACGAACAGCGACAACAGGAACTCCAGCACCCCATTGGCCAGCCCGAGCAACAGGCGAAGCCCGAACTGCACGCCGATGCCGAAATACGGCTGGAAGAACGCCACCATCGCCGACAGGTCTTGCGCCCAGCGGGTCCACAACTCGGTGGCCTTGCCACCGATCAGCGGGATATCGCCGATCCACCCCGGAGCCTGCGGCATGCCGCCGCGCATCGCCTCGCTCAGCGCGCGCTCGATCTGCTGCACATCCTCCGCCCCGCCCGGTGCCGCCAGCGCCAGCGGCAACACCACCACCACGGCGGTGGTCGCCACCATGATCAGTGCCGCACTGGCCGAGCCCAACCGCAGCCGGTCGCGCAGCGCGGTATAGACCGGCCAGGTGGTGAAGGTCAGGATCGAGGCCCACAGGATCGCCGACAGGAACGGCGCCAGCACCACGGCACAGCCCAGCGCCACGCCGCCCAGCAGCATCCCCATCAGGATTCGTTCGGCTGTCATCGGCACCCCCATTGCCGCGCCGATATGGACCGGCGCGGCACCGGACGCTAGCGTGCTGCACGAACGGGAGGAACCATCATGCCGAAGCTCGCCGCCAACCTGTCGATGATGTTCAACGAGGTGGCCTTCCTCGACCGTTTCGACGCCGCCGCCAAAGCCGGCTTCACGGCGGTGGAATTCCTGTTCCCATACGAATTCCCGGCAATCGAGCTGAAGCGCCGGCTGGACGCCAACGGTCTGACCCAGGCGCTGTTCAACATGCCGCCCGGTGACTGGGCCAATGGCGAGCGCGGCCTAGCCTCGCTGCCGGGACGGCAACAGGAGTTCCGCGACAGCGTAAAGAAAGCGCTCGAATACGCTGATATTCTGGATTCCAAGCTGATCCACTGCATGGCCGGTATCCCCCCCGCCGGCACAAATCCGGTCACCACCGCGGCACTCTATGCCAGCAACCTCGCCTGGGCCGGCGAACACGCCAAAGCCGCCGGCCGCCGCCTCGCCCTGGAGCCGATCAACCACCGCGACATGCCGGGCTTCCACCTCAACACGGTGGAACAAGGGGCCGCCGTGGTCGACGCCATCGGCATCGACCGCGTCGGCCTGCAATTCGATATCTACCACACCCAGATCACCCAGGGCGACGTGACCAAGCGCATGGAGGCGCTGATCACCCGCATCGTCCACATGCAGATCGCCGATGTGCCAGCGCGTAACGAGCCCGGCACCGGCGAAATCGGCTGGGAGTTCGTGCTGCGCCGCATCGATGAGCTGGGCTACCAGGGTTTTGTCGGCTGCGAATACCGCCCCGCCGGCGACACCGTGGCCGGGCTTGCATGGCGTACCCGATTCGGCGTGTAACCCCCACATCTTCACCCCAATCGGGAGACTCCCCATGAAAATCGGATTCATCGGCCTGGGCATCATGGGCCGCCCGATGGCGCTGAACCTGCGCGCCGCTGGCCACGAGCTGGTGGTGCCCGAGCGCCGCACCCTGACGCAGGAAGTCCGCGCCGCCGCCATCGTGGTGGGCGATGCCGCCCATGTCGCCGAACAGGCCGATGTCATCATCATCATGGTGCCCGACACCCCCGACGTCGAAACCGTCCTGTTCGGCCATCACGGCGTCGCCGAGGGCCTGACCAAGGGCAAGCTGGTGATCGACATGTCCTCGATCTCCCCCATCGCCACCAAGGATTACGCCGCCCGCATCAACGCCCTGGGCTGCGAATACCTCGACGCCCCGGTCTCCGGCGGCGAACTCGGCGCCAAGAACGCGGCGCTGACCATCATGGTCGGCGGCCCCGAATCCGCCTTCGCCCGTGCGCTCCCCCTGTTCGAGGTGATGGGCAAGAACATCACCCATGTCGGGGTCGAGAACGGCTCCGGCCAGACCTGCAAGGTCTGCAACCAGATCATCGTCGCCCTCAACATCCAGGCCGTCGCCGAGGCACTGACCTTCGCCCGCAAGGCCGGCGCCGACCCGGCCAAGGTGCGCCAAGCCCTGATGGGCGGCTTCGCCTCCTCGCGCATCCTGGAAGTCCATGCCGAACGCATGATCAACCGCACCTTCGCCCCGGGTTTCCGCATCAGCCTGCACCAGAAGGACCTCAACCTCGCTTTGTCCTCGGCCAAGGCGATGGGCATGGCGCTGCCCAACACCGCGCTCGCCCAGCAGATGTTCTCCGTGGTGGCCGCGGCGGGCGGCGGCGAACAGGACCACTCCGCGATGATCCAGGCCATCGAGCTGATGGCGGCGATGAAAGTCTGACC
>JANXSA010000161.1 GCA_025352915.1 Rhodospirillales bacterium
AAGGTGAGGTTCGGGACCACGAACCCGATCAGGTAGCGCTGCCCGGTGAACTCCATTTCCCCGGCCCGCATCTTCAGCACGACCGTCCGTTCCTCGCTGCCGTCGATCTCGCCGGCGGCGACGCCGTCGATCACCGCCAGCGTCTCGGTGATGCGCGCCTTCATCGCATCGAAATTCGCTTCCACATCCGGCAGGCTCGGCACTTCGCGGCCGGCCAGGCGCAGCACGCCGCCGCGCGCCATGTCGCAGGCGATCTGGATCTGCCGCCACAGCGGGAACATGTCCGGCGCCAGGCGGTCATTGGCCAGCACGGCCGGGTCGACGTTCTTCGCCGCGGCAAAGGCGGCGCCCTTGTCGAGCACGGCGGACAGGCCACCCAGCAGCGTCTTGATCATCGGCACGCTGACCGAATACATCGAAATAGCCATCACAGACTTCCCCCCTTGCGGCCGGCCATCGCGCCAAGGCGAAGGCGCAGCGCGTTAAGCTTGATGAACCCTTGCGCGTCGAACTGGTCGTACGCGCCCTGGTCGTCCTCGAACGTCACCACCTTCATCGAATACAGGCTGTTCGGGCTTTCGCGTCCGATGCAGGTCACGTTGCCCTTGTACAGCTTCATCCGCACCCGGCCAGCGACACTTTTCTGACTCTCGTCGATCAGCGCCTGGAGCATCCGGCGTTCCGGCGCGAACCAGAAACCGTTGTACAGCAGCTCCGCATAGCGCGGCATGATGCTGTCCTTCAGGTGCGCCGCCTCGCGGTCCAGCGTGATGCTCTCGATGCTGCGATGCGCCGCCAGCAGGATCGTCCCGCCCGGCGTCTCGTAAACTCCGCGCGACTTCATGCCGACGAAGCGATTCTCCACCAGGTCGAGCCGGCCGATGCCATTGGCGCGGCCCAGCGCGTTCAGCTTGGTCAACAGCGTCGCCGGCGACATCTTCACGCCGTCGATGGCGACGGGATCGCCGCGCTCGAAATCGATCGAGATCACCGTGGCGGCGTCGGGCGCGTCTTCCGGCCGGATGGTGCGCTGATAGACCATCTCGTCCGCCTCGATGGCGGGGTCCTCGAGGATTTTCCCCTCCGACGACGAGTGCAGCAGGTTGGCGTCGACCGAGAACGGCGCCTCGCCGCGCTTGTCGCGGGCGATCGGAATCTGGTTGGCCTCGGCGAACTCGATCAGCCGGGTGCGGCTGGTCAGCTCCCATTCCCGCCAAGGTGCTATGATCTTGATGTCAGGCTTGAGCGCGTAATAGGCCAGCTCGAAGCGCACCTGGTCGTTGCCCTTGCCGGTGGCGCCATGGGCCACCGCGTCGGCGCCGACCATCTCGGCAATCTCGATCTGGCGCTGGGCGATCAACGGCCGGGCGATCGAGGTGCCCAACAGGTACTGGCCCTCGTACAGCGCATTGGCGCGGAACATCGGAAACACGAAATCGGTGCAGAAGACCTCGCGCAAATCCTCGATGAAGATCTGCTTGATCCCCATCATCTCGGCCTTCTCGCGGGCGGGTTCCAGCTCTTCGCCCTGGCCGAGATCGGCGGTGAAGGTCACCACCTCGCAATTGTACGTTGTTTGTAGCCAGCGCAGGATCACGCTGGTGTCGAGCCCGCCGGAATAGGCAAGCACAACCTTCTTCACATCCTTCACGCGCATGTCCGCGGCCCTCTCCGGCTGCCCATCAGTCGCCGGGTCGTAGCGCCGCTGCGGGCCGTTGCGCAAGGCCGCGCGACGCAAGACACCCGGCAGACACATGCCTGCCGGGCGTTGCGCTCAACCGCGAGACTTTCTGAGCGGACACTCAAATTTAGACCTGCACGTCGTACTCGGCCAATTCCGGCCGCATCGCTTCGATGACGAAATCAACGAAGGCGGCTGGGGCATCCATGAAGAACTCGCGGTCGGAATAGGCGCCGATTTCGGCGGCCAGGCCGCGCGCGCCGAGCCATTCGACCAGAGCGGCCAGGTCTTCGCGCGGGGTCAGGCTGAGGAACGAGACTTGGGAGCGGCGCTTGTCGTCGTCGCGGTGGGCGGTGTCGCTGCGGGTGAATTGCAGGTCGATGTTGGTGCCGGGCTGGCGCAGCCAGATGGCGCGTTCGGTGCGGCGCAGTTCGACGAAGCCGAGGCGGTCTTTCATCATTGCCACTACCAGCTCGAAATGGGTGCCATCGAGGCGATTGGCCACATGGTTGAATTTCATTCACTCTGCCTTTCACGTCAGAACCGTTTCGGCACAGGATAGCTTCGCCATGCCCCAGCCCAGCCATGTTTCCGTCCTTGGCGTGCCCGATCCGGCGACGCTGGATGATGACTTGAAGGCCATCTGGGCGAAATGCGTGGAGAAGCTTGGTTTCGTGCCGAACGTGTTTTCCACCTATAGCAAGCGGCCGCAGCGGCTGCGCAACTTCATGGCGATGTATAACGAGATCATGTACTCGGCCTCCGGCCTGTCGAAGCTGGAGCGCGAGATGGTGGCCGTCGTCGTTTCGTCGGCCAACCGGTGTTATTACTGCCTGGTGGCGCATGGGGCGGCGGTTCGGCAACTCTCCGGCGATGCCGAGCTGGGCGAGATGATGGCGCTGAACTACCGGGTGGCGCAGCTCGATGCCCGGCAGCGGGCGATGCTCGACTTTGCCTGGAAATTGACCACCACGCCGAACCTGGTCGACGATGGCGACCGCGAGGGGCTGCGGGGGGTGGGGCTGTCGGAGGAGGATATCTTCGACCTGTCGGAGACCACGGCGTTTTTCAACCTGTCGAACCGGATGGCTTCGACGACGGATATGATGCCGAATGCGGAGTATCATCGGTCGGATCGGGGGGTGGCTTTTGTTCCGCCGGCGGGGAAGAAGAAGAAGGCGGTATAGTTTTGATATCGTAATAATATAGGCGTGGCTGCGCGAGCCCGCGAGCGGGCTGTTTCGGGACGTTGGACGAAGGTGGGGCGCGTCCTGGGCGGATGCGGATGACGGGGTTTGGCGCCGGCGTGGTCGGCAGGAAGCGTGGATTGCTTCGCAAGGGCTCGCAATGACGGGGTTGGTGGGGCCAGGTGCGGCAGGACCGCGGGCGTCCAAGTGAGTTGATGACGAAAGCGGGAGGGGTTGCGGGACTACGAGGGGTGGAGGTCCGGGCGCAGGTGTGGCGGGTGCGCGCGCGGGTCGGGCGCGGGGATGTTGTGCGGAGTCGGGATTGCGGGTCGCGGATGGGGGGCACGGGGAGGTTTCCGGACTGCCAGAGTGCCAGGAGCTGTTCGAGGCGGGCGAAGATGCGCGCGAAGATGGCGGCGATCAGGGCGTCCAGGGCCGCCGGCAAGCGGGCGCACGTCTCCCGCCCCAAGGGGCGGGTTTGGGGGGTGGCGATCGAGGCGCCGCGGGGTGGATGACGTGACATTCAACAACGTTATAACTAACTGATTATCATAATGCAAGGGAAATTTTGCGGTATGGTGACTTTTTTCTGATCGTTGGGCCGACGGAAAAGCCGGTGCCTGCCGCTTCGCGCGGCGTGGTGATCCGCTAGTCGAGCCAGCGGTAACGCTCCAGGGCGAAGCGGTTGTTGGTGTCGAATTCGATGCCTTCCTGTT
>JANXSA010000170.1 GCA_025352915.1 Rhodospirillales bacterium
TCCAGGGCAGAGCCCTGGCCTTCCTTGCTACGCCGGCGGCGGGATGTCGTCGCGGGTGGTCCAGCCTGGTTCGATCGATATGGTGGCGCGGCGGCACAGGTCGATGCCGCGGCGTTCTTCGGCGGCGCGGTTTTCGAAGACGACGCGGATATCGACGGTGCAGGCGCCGCGGAAGGCGATGTGGCCGGTTTCGCCGACCGAGATTGCCTGGGGCAGCAGGTCCTCGCCCCATTGGGCGGCATCGGCGGCGGAGACGAAGACTTGTTGGATGGCGCGGGCGCTCTGGTTGGTCAGGGTCAGTTCGCGCAATTGGAGCGGCACCGCCGTGGGCCAAATGCGGGCCTTGCCGTCGAAGGCGACCTGGCGGGTTCGGCAGAGGTTTTGCGCGGTGCGTTCCTCGCGGCTGTCATCCTCGTAGATCACCAGGAGGTCGAAGGCGCAGTCGCGCAGGCGGCCGAGGCGCAGGCGCACGGTGCGGCCGGGTTCGAGGATGGCGTCGCCGAGGCGGTCGTCGCCCCAGGCGTCGGTATTGTTGGGCGAGACGAAGACCTGGGTGATGGACAGGGCTGTTCGGTTGGCGATGGTGGCTTCGCGGTCTCCGAGTGCGCCTTGCGGGGCGACATTGGGCGCCGCCTGGGGCGGTACCGGTGCCTCGCGCGTTCGTTGGGCCAGGGCCGAGCCTGGCGGCAGGAGTCCCAGCAACGCTGCCAGCATCGCGATGACCGGCAGGCGGGCGCGCATGTTTGTCTCCGATCGCTGTGGATGTTGTTGCGGGTGGAACAGGGATAGCACAGCGAATGGCAGGGGTGCTGACAAGTCTGGATTGGTTGCAATCCGCCGCGCACACGTCATGTTGATGGCATGACCGACGAGAAGACAGACTTGCCTGCCGTCCCGGAACCGCAAGCGCCAGTGGCGCCGAAGCAGCGGGTGCCAGTGCCCTTGGCGAAGGAGATCGGTGGCGCGCCGGGGCCGGAGCCGACGCGCTATGGCGACTGGCAGCACAAGGGCCGGGTGACGGATTTCTGAGGGTTTTCGTGGCTGCCGCCGCGCCGGTGTTGGCGAAGTTTTAACACCTGCCGGATAACCTGCCGGCTTGCGCCAGGAGGGTGCACCAAGCTGGTCTTGCGCCATCGAAGGTGCCTCCCATGTCGAGCGATCTTTTCGTCACCCGCGTCGGGGCTGTGTCTGCCGGCGCCGAGTTGGTGCGGCCTTTCGGTGCTGTGCCGGGCGACAGGCGCGGCCCAGGTCCGGAGCCCGCGGCGGCCGCGCCGGTTGGCAAGTCATTGCCCAATCCGACACTGCGGCTGGATCCTGGCCTGGCGATCGTGGTGATCGAGTTTCGCGATGAGACCGGCGCGGTGCGCAGCACGATCCCGACCGAGCAGCAGTTGGAAGCCTATCGTTCATGGGATCGCGGCCATATCGGCGAGGCGCCGCGCGGGGCGCGCGAGCCTGCCGGTGGCGGTGCGGCAACACCGGGTGCTGGCGCGCCGGGAACCGCGGTGACCATCACCTTCTATGTCAGCACGGCGCCAGTTCGGACGGCGGGCGGGACCGGAGGCGCGCCGGAGAGCGGCGCGGCGGGCGCTGCCAGTGCCAAGCCGGCAGTTGGTGCGCCCGCGGCTGCGCCGTCGGTTGGGGGGCGGGAGTCATAGGTTAAGCTCTCGCTAACCCGGACGGTCTGATACTGCCGGCATCACTGATGCCGAGGCTGATCCATGCGCCGCTTGTTGCTCGCCGATCGAATCAAGGACCGTCGCGGCAGTTTCCTGGCGCCGTTGATCCCGGTGTTGGAGCAGCATTTCGAGGTGCGGTTTTATGCCGGGCCGCCGGGGCCGGAGCTGGCAGCCGCGATTGCCTGGGCCGATATCGTCTGGCTCGAATGGTGCTGGGACCATGCTGCCTGGGCGACCAGCAGCGGGGTGCTGGGCGGGCGGGCGTGCGTGGTGCGGCTGCATTCGATCGAGGCGCTGCAGACCGATTATCCCGCGCGGGTGGATTGGCGCCAGGTGGATGCGCTGGTGACGGTGGGCGAGGATATCGATGCACTGGTGCAGGAGCGGTTTCCCGCGAGTGCCGCGGCGGCGCGGATGGTGATTCCGAACGGGATTGATCTGGAGCGGTTCCGGCCCGGGGCGGTGGCGCCGGACATGCGGCGGATCGGCTGGGTGGGGCATGTCGAGCCGAAGAAGAACCCGATGCTGATGTTGCAGGTGATGCACGCGCTGCGGCGGCAGGCGGCGGGGTTCAGCCTGCATGTGGCCGGCGCGTTCACCGATTTGCGGACGCTGCGCTATCTCAGGCGGATGATCCCGGCGCTGGGGCTGGAGGGCTGGGTGCATTTCGATGGCGAGGTGGCGGACATGCCGGGCTGGTACGCTGACAAGGGCGTGCTGTTGTCGACGACAATGTATGAAAGTTTCGGGTTGAACATCGGCGAGGCGATGGCGGTGGGGGCGTTTCCGGTGGTGCATGGGTTTCCCGGGGCGGAGCTGTTGTGGCCGGTGGAATGCCAGTTCGCCGGGGTTGATGAGGCGGTGGCGCTGATCCGGGCGGCGCGGCCGGGGCTGTACCGGGCGTGGGTGGCGGAGCGGTATGGGTTGGCGCAGCAGGCGGAGATGATCCTGGCGTTGCTGGATGGGTTGCCGCGGCGCGGGTTGGCGCTTGCGGGCTGAGGGCCGGACGTGGCTTCTGGTGCAGGTGATGCACGGGAGCGGCGCGAGTGACGCGCAGGGGTAGCGGATGAGCAGCGGATTGATCGCCTTGCTGGACGATGTGGCGGCGCTGGCCAAGTCCGCGGCGGTGATGATCGACGATGTCGCGGCGCAGGCGGCGAAGGCGGGGACCAAGGCGGCCGGCGTGGTGATCGACGATGCCGCGGTGACGCCGCGCTATGTCGCCGGCATGGCGCCGAGCCGGGAATTGCCGGTGGTGGCGCGCATCGCCATGGGGTCGCTGCGCAACAAGCTGTTGTTCCTGTTGCCGGCGTCGCTGGCGCTGGGGCTGTTTGCGCCGTGGGCGATCACGCCGCTGTTGATGCTGGGCGGGGCGTATCTGTGCTTCGAGGGGGCGGAGAAGCTGATCGAGGCGTTTTGGCCGCATGCGGAGGAGGTCCCGGCCGCTGGGACGGAGGGGGAGGAGGCGCGCATCGCCGGGGCGATCCGGACGGATTTCATCCTGTCGGCGGAGATCATGGCGCTGACGCTGTCGACGGTGGCGGATGCCGGGGTGTTGAAACAGGCGTTGGTGCTCGGCAGCGTGGGTATCTTCATCACGCTGGGGGTCTATGGCGCCGTGGCGCTGATCGTGAAGGCGGATGATCTCGGACTGGCGATGGTGCGGACCGGGCGGGCGGGGGTAAGGCAGATCGGCGGCGC
Source organism: Rhodospirillales bacterium (assembly GCA_025352915.1). Lineage (GTDB taxonomy): Bacteria > Pseudomonadota > Alphaproteobacteria > Acetobacterales > Acetobacteraceae > CAMDGX01. Next base: position 3,381 of record JANXSA010000170.1, read on the forward strand.
GCTGGTGCGTGGAATGGTGCCGTTCCTGCATGCGCTGAGCGCCGTGGGCACGGCGGCGATGCTGTGGGTGGGGGGCGGGATCCTGCTGCACGGGCTGGAGGAGATGGGGGTGCCGGGGCCGGCGCATTGGATGGCGTATTTGGCGGAGGGGGCCTTGGCGATGGGCGGGGCCGTGGCGGGGTGGCTGGCGGCGGCTGTGCTGTCGGGGGTGGTGGGGCTGGGCGTTGGGTTGGTGATTGTGCCGGCTGAGCATGCGGTGATGCGGGTGTTCAGGGGGAAGTAAAGACAAGGTCTTCTTTTTGTGAACAAAAAGAAGCAAAAAAACTTTATCCGTCTGGGGGGAAGGTCCTAGAGCGGAGCAGACAGCGTGGGTCCTTCGCTTCGCTCAGGATGACGATATTTTCATAAATGGATGAAGTTTTTTTGCTTCTTTTTGTTCACAAAAAGAGGATTCTTTTTTAGAACTGCCTTAGCAGCCTGTCGATGTACTCCAGCTCCTGCTGCGGGCGGCCGCGATCGGCGCCGCGGCGGCGGAGTTCTTCCTGGATGGCGCGGGTGCGGGCTTCTTCCATTATTTCGGGGACCGCGACATCGCCGCTTTCGTCGGCGCCGGAGGTGCCTTCGCGGAGTTGGCGGCCGAGGGGGTCGCGGCGTTCGTCGGCGCGGCGGTCGACGCTGCGGCCGCGGCCGATGCCGCGCTCGCTGCGGCGTTCGCCGCGCTGGTCGCCTGGGCCCATCTGCTGGCTGCCGGGGCCGTTGCCTTGGCCGTCTTCGTTGCCTTCGGCCATCATGCTGCCTTCGCCGGACTCGTCGCCCTCTTCCTCGCCATCTTCCTCGCCGCCGCGGCCGAACTGGGCGGCCATGTCCTGGTTCATGTCGCGGCCGCCTTTTTGCAGTGCCTCGATGACGCGTTGGGCGGCGGCGGCGGCGGCGGGGTCGCGGCCGCCGCGCAGGGCTTGGACGGCGTCACGCATGGCGGCGTCGGCTTCGGCGAGGGGCGGCGGGATCTTGCCGGTCAGGTCGCCCTGTTGCTGCATCAGCTCGCCGAGGGCGCGGCGCAGGGCTTGCTGGATTTTCTGGTCGTGGGCGCGCTGGGCGTCGTTGCGTTGCTGGTCCTCGGGGTTCACCGGGCGCTGGCCACGTGGGGGCATGAAGCCGCGTTGCGGATCAGGCTGGCCGCCGCGCTGTTGGGCATTGTCCAGCAGGGTGCCCTCACGCTTCACCATGTCCTGGACGGCGCTCATCTGGCGTTCGCCGCGCTGGCGCTTCTCGGCGCGGGCTTTTTGGCGTTCGGTTTGCTGGCCCTTTTCGGGGCGGGATTTTTTCATGTCTTCGAGCGCGCGTTCGAGCTCGGCCATCTTGTCGCGCGCCTCGTCCATCTTCTCTTTCTGGGCGGCGTCGCGCATTTGTTCGGCCAGGCGCTTCATCTCCTCGGCGTCGAGGCGGTTCTTGCGCTCGGGGTCGAAGTTCTGGCGGGCGGGGTCGCGGCGGGCCTGGTCGGCCAGCGCCTCCATGTGGCGTTGCAGGGCTTCCTGGACTTCGCGCAGGCGGCGGTCGAGCTCGGCGCGGTCGATCTGTTCGCCGTTTCGTTCGGCTTCCAGCAGGTCGCGGGCGGCCTGACGCACCTGTTCGAGGGCGCGGGCGGTGCGTTCGGGGGCGCCCTCCTCCAGGTGCAGGGCGAGTTGCCACATGCGGGCCTGGGCTTCGTCGACGGCGGTCGGCGCGCGGTCCTGGCGCAGCTGGGTGATGATCGAGCCCAGGTTGAGGAAGCCGCCGGGGTCGTTTTTCCAGACTTCTTCCAGTGCTGCCATGCGATCGAGGTCGAGCAAAGCGGGGCCGCGTTCGGCGGGGCGCAGGGTGAGGCGCTTGCGGACCTCCAGCAGGGCGCGGGCGACGGGGTGCTGGAAGCGGCGTTCGGGGAGTTCGAAGCCGATGGTCTCGCTGGTGCCGGCCAGGCCGGTGGCGTCTTTTCCGACGAGTTTGGCCTCGACCATGGTGCCGGCCCAGGGGTGGGCGGTGAGGTCGTGCAGGCGGACGCCCTTGGCGGATTTGATGCTGCCGCCGGGGAGCTGGATCGGGACCAGCAGGGGAGGTGCCTCGGGGCGGTCGCGCAGGGTGAGTTCGGCTGCGAGCGAGACGACGCCGTAGGGGTGGGAGGCCTGCCAGGGAATACGGGTTTGCGGGATGCGGGCGCGGGTGCCGTTTGGCGGCTCGGGGAAGCGGATGTCGGGGGCGACGTTGGGCACCACGCTGATGTCCCAGGCGGCGAGTTCGCGGCCCTGGCGCGAGACGGTCAGCTTGCCGGTTTCGGTCAGGGTTTCGTCGGCCTGGAAGCTGCTGGCGTCGAGCGGCTTGAACGGCAGGGGTTTGGCACCGAGGGAGAGGGTGGGTTCGCCGGTGCCGCCGCTGAGGTTGACGACGAGGCGGGAGTCGTGCGGCACCGCGACGGCGCCGGTGTTGGGGCGCAGGACGAGGGGGGCGAGGCCGGTATAGGCGGGGGGGGTGTTCCAGGCCTGGAGCTGGGTGGCCGGGGGGACGGTCTGGGCGGTGAAGACCGGCTGGAAGGCGCGGGCGATGCGGCCGGGGGCCTGTTCGCCGGCGATGCCGAGGCAGGCGAGGAGGGCGACGAGCAGGCCGAGGCGCAGGGCGCGCGGGTCGTGGCGCGACATGCCGGGGCGGGGCCGGCCAACGCGCAGCCGGCCAACCTGGGCCATGGCGCGGGTGACGTGGGCGCGCCAGAGAATCGCACCACCCTGTTGGGCCGGGCTGTCGGTCAGCACGGCGAGCGGGCGGTGCGACAGGCCGGAGTCACGCTCCATCCGCCGGTCGGCGGTGGCGGGATCGGGCAGGGTGACGCGGCGGGTGGCGGGCAGCAGCGTCGCCGCCAGGGCGATGGCGAAGCCGGCCAGCAGGGTGGCATGGGCCCAGCCGGGTAGGCTGCGCGGGATGTCCAGCAGGGCCACGCAGGCGGCGATGCCGAGCACGCCGAGGACCGGCCAGGCGGCGGGCCAGGCGCGCTCGAACCACAGCGCCAGGATCGCCAAGCGGCGGCGTCGCGCCACCGCGCGCAGCAGGGTATCCAAGCGGTCCTGCGGGCGCGGGGGGATGATCATGCCGATTCGCCTCGGTTCATGAGGTGATGAAACCCGGGATACGCTCCCCGGCCCAGAGATCTTCATGCAGTTGGCGGTCGCGCACGACGTCCCACTGGTCGCCATCCACCATCACGATCGGCAGGAGTGGCCGGGTGTTGTAGGCGGAGCTCATCACCGCGCCGTAGGCACCGGCATCAAGGATGGCGACGCGCGCGCCTTGTGCAAGATGCGGCAGGACACGATCGCGGGCGAAGGTGTCGCTGGACTCGCAGATCGGGCCGACGATATCGACGGTTTCCAGCGGCGCCATGGCGTCGGCGGCGGAGAGCGGGACGATGCCGTGCCAGGCGTCGTACATTGCCGGGCGGATCAGGTCGTTCATGGCGGCGTCGACCACCAGGAAGCGGCGGGTGGCGGGCGTGCCCTTGGCGATCACCACCTCGGCCAGCAGCACGCCGGCGGGGCCGACGAGCCAGCGGCCGGGCTCGACCATCAGCTGGACGCCGAGATTGCTGAAGCTGGATTTCACCGCGCCGGCGAAGGCGTCGATCGAGGCGCCGGGCTCGTCGCGGTAGCCGATGCCGAGGCCGCCGCCGCAATCGACGCGCTCCACCGAAAGGCCGGCGGCGCGCAAGGCGCGGACGAGGTCGGCGGTGCGGGCATAAGCGGCGCGATAGGGCGCGATGGAGAGGATTTGGCTGCCGATGTGCAAAGCGAGGCCGACCGGCTCGACGCCCGGCAGGGCAGCGGCGCGGGTGTAGACGGCGAGGGCGTCGGCGTGGGCGATGCCGAACTTGTTGTCGGCGCGCCCGGTGGTGATCTTGGCGTGGGTGCCGGCATCGACATCGGGGTTGATGCGCAGGGCGACGCGCATGGTGCGGCCCATGGAGCTGGCGATGGCGGAGACCAGCTCCAGCTCTTCGGCGCTTTCGAGGTTGATCTGGCCGATATCCTCGGCGATGGCGAGGCGGATTTCGCGCGGGGTCTTGCCGACGCCGGAGAACACGATGTCGCTGGCGGCGATGCCGGCGGCGCGGGCGCGGCGCAACTCGCCCTCGCTGGTGACGTCCGCACCGGCGCCGCCCTGGGCCATCAGCGCCAGCACGGCGAGGTGGTCGTTGGCCTTCACGGCGTAATGGATATGGGCGTTGGTGCCCGACAGCGCGGCCTGGAGCTGGGCCAGGCGGGCGCGCATGGTACCGGCGCCGTAGACCCAGGCGGGGGTCCCGACCACATCGGCGATGCGTTTCAGCGCCACGCCTTCCAGCATCAGTCCGTCATGGGCATGCATCGAAAGGTGCGGGCGGGCGGCGAGCAACTCGGCGACGCCCGGATCAGCGAGGGGGGGGGCGGCGATGTCGGATGCTGGTGCGGGTTGGGCCATAATCCGGCGAGCATATGCCAGCTCGGCGCGCATCTACCAGCTTTCCCAAAACAATCGCGCACCGGATCGTGCAAGAAAAAGCCGAAAGTCAAACGGATAAAAGTTTTTTGGTTCTTTTTTTCAAAAAAGAACTCTTAGAAAGCACTTCTTTTTGAAAAAAAGAAGCAAAAATTTTTTATCCGTCAGTTTGCCTGCGGCAGCTCGTCGGTGGCCAGGAAGGCTTCCATGGCGGCGATTTCGGCGTCGAAGGCGCGGGTGAATTCGGGGCTGTCGGGGCGGGTGCCGATGAAGCCGGGCCGGACGTCCAGGCCGTGCGGGGTGCGGGCGGCGTTGACCCAGCCGATGATCTCGGCGCCCCAGAGCAGCGGCAGGGCGTAGTAGCCGCGGAGGCGTTTTTCCGACTTGGTGTAGGCTTCGAAACGGTATTCCCAGCCCCAGAGATGTTCGAAGCGGCGGCGGCACCAGACCAGGGGGTCGAAGGGGGCGAGAAAGCGCAGGGTTGGCGCCGGGGCGCGGGCGGGCGGCGCGGCGTCGGCGGGCCAGAGATAGGCGGTGCCGTCGATCTCGGTGGCGGCGAGCAGGCCGCGGGCGAGGAGGTCGGCGACCGGGCCGGGGCGTGGCTGGGCGCCGATGGTCATGCGGGCGACCTTGGCGACGAGGCCGGTCAGGGTGGATTGCGGGACCGGGGCGAGCAGGCGGGCGAGGACTAGTGCGAGGTTTTCCAGGCGCGTCTGTGGCGGTGGTGGTTGGTCGCGCGGCGGCACTGGCGCGTACACCCGGATGCCGCCACGCCGGAAGCTGACGCGTAACAGGCCGTGATGCTGGAGCAGGTCGAGCGCCCGCGTCGTGGCCTGGGACTGGCCGCCCCAGGCGTTCAGCGTCAGGCCGGTGCCGAGTGCGGCGGCGAGCTCCGCCGGGTGGGTCGGGCCGCGCTGGCGGACATGGGCGAGGACGTCGGCGGCGATGCCGTCGGGGACCAGCATGCCGTCGGGCAAAGCCGGGTCGTGGCGCGGGTGCAACAGGGCGTGCAGGTCGCGGCGCATGAAGCCGTAGACGTGCAGGTAGCCCTCCTCGATGCCGAGGTGGGGGTAGCGGCGTTCCAGATCGCCTGCGCGGTAGTCGCGGACGCGATGGCGCAGGATCAGGTCCTGGGCGCGGGCGGGGGCGCGGATCGGGTCGGCCTGGACGAAGCCCATGCTGGCCAGCGCCGCCGGCAGGGTTGTCGGGCGCGGAAAGGCGGCGGCGAGGGCGTGGCGGCGCAGCAGGTCGAGCTTGGTGGGACGGGGCATGCGCGGACCATAGGCGGCGGGGGGTGGACCGCGCTATATGGGGCGCTATGACCGACGCACCCGACTCTCCCCCTGCCCTCTCTCCCCCTGCCCTCGCTCTGCCTGCCCTCGCTCCGCCAGATCGTCTTTCCACCGACCCGAAGAGCCCGTTCCATGACCAGGCGCTGCTGGAACGCGGCGTCGGTATCCGCTTCAAGGGGGTGGAGCGCACCAATGTCGAGGAATACTGCATCAGCGAAGGCTGGGTGCGGATGGCCATCGGCAAGACCGTGGACCGGCGCGGCAACCCGATGACGATGAAGCTCTCGGGGACTGTCGAAGCCTGGTTTCACGACAGCAAGGCTGAGTAGCGCGGCCTGGTATTCTCGGGGCGTGCAATGGCTGACGAATTCCGTTATACGTCATATATGCTCGCCCCAACCGCCGCCCTCGCTCCAACCCTGACTGACGCGCCCCGCGGTGCGCGGGCCGTTGCCACGCGCGCGGCGATCATCGCCACGGCGGAGCGGTTGTTCCGCACCATGGGTTATCAGAAGACGACAGTGGCCGACATCGCGCGCGAATTGCGGATGTCGCCGGCCAACGTGTATCGGTTTTTTCCGAGCAAGGCGGCGATCAACGAGGCGATCGCGACGCAATTGCTGGCGACGCTGAGTGCCTATCTCTGGACGATCGCGCGCAGTTCGGCGTCGCCGCCGGATCGCATCCGGCTGCTGTTCCGTGCGCTGCACGAGAAGATGGTGCACCTGTTTTTCGACGAAAAGCGCATGCACGACATGGTCAGCGCCGCCATGCAGGAGCATTGGGGGGTGGTCGATGCCTATATTCACGACATTGATACTGCCATCCGCCATGTGGTGATGGATGGCCAGGCGGCCGGGCTGTTCGACCGTAGCCTGGATGCCGATGCCATTGCCCGGGTGATCCATTCGACCACGTTGCATTTCTGTCACCCGATCCTGATCGCGCAATGCGTGGACGAGGACCTGCCGGCGCTGGCGGTCGCGATGGCGGAATTCGTGCTGCGGGCGCTGCGGCCGTAGGCAAGCTAGCCTTCGGCGGCAAAGGGCCGGAGGCCCTTTGAACCCATGACTTTGCACCCGGGCTCCACGCCACCAGCCGCTCTTATGGATGGGGATCAAAGGGCCTCCGGCCCTTTGCCGCCGGAGGCTTGCTTACCTAAAATGTTAATATGACGAATATTGACATTCATCAGTTTTTGACCCACTTTGCGGCCTCGACCTCGCGAGGTGCCCCATGCGTGTTTCCCCAGCCCTGTTGTTGTTGTTGCTGCCCCTGGCGCTGGGGGGGTGCTTCGAGCGTGCCCAGGCGACGGTGGAGCAGCCGGTGCGGCCGGTGCTGGCGGTGCGGGTGCAGGCGGCGCAGGACGCGGCGCCGCGGCATTATCCCGGGCTGATCAAGCCGCGGCGCGAGGCGGATATCGGGTTTCGTGCCGGCGGGCGGATTCTGGCGCGCGAGGTGGATGTTGGCGCGCGGGTGGCGGCCGGGCAGGTGATTGCGCGGCTGGATGACAGCGACATTGCGTTGGGCGTGCGCAGCGCCGAGGCGGATTTGGCCAGTGCTGCGGCGCAGGCGGCGTTGACGGCGGCCGAGGCGGGGCGCAGCCGGACCCTGGCGGCGGGCGGTTGGGCTTCGGCATCGGTTGATGACCAGAAGCAGGCGGCGGCGCGGTCGGCGGCGCAGCGGGTGGAATCGGCGCGCGCGGCGCTGACCCTGGCGCGCAACCGGTTGGAGCACACGGTACTGCGCGCGCCGGCGGACGGGGTGGTGACGGCGGTGCTGGCGGATCGCGGCACGGTGGTGGGCGAGGGTGCACCGGTGCTGCGCCTGGCCGAGACCGGGTCGCTGGAGGTTGAGGTGCAGTTGCCGGAAACGGCGCTGGCCGAGGTGGCCAGGGCAGCGGCCGAGGTGGCGCTGTGGGCCAAGCCGGAGGTGCCGGTTCCGGCCAAGCTGCGCGAACTGGCGGCGGCGGCGACGCCGGGGCTGCGGACCTATGCCGCGCGGTTTTCGCTGGAGGCGCCGCCGGCTTGGATGGCGATCGGGATGAGTGCCACGGTGGCCCTGCTTGTGCCGGTGCCGTCGGGGTTGGCGACGGTGCCGGCGGCGGCGCTGGCCGACCGGGGGCAAGGGCCGATCGTCTGGGTGATCGACGGCAACAAGGTGACCGCGCAGCCGGTGGTGATCATGGCGCTGCGGCAGGACCGGGCGTCGGTGACCGGGGTGGCGCCGGGGACGATGATCGTGGCGCTGGGGGGGCACAAGCTGGACCCGGCGGCGAAGATTCGTATTTCCAGCCTGGCGGA
>JANXSA010000663.1 GCA_025352915.1 Rhodospirillales bacterium
GCCGCGGCCTGCTCGGGCGCGTGGTCGATGGCCTCGGCGCCCCGATCGACGGCAAGGGTCCGATCGTCGGCGAAAGCAAGCTGGTCGAGGTCAAGGCGCCCGGCATCATCCCGCGCAAATCGGTGCACGAGCCGATGCAGACCGGCATCAAGGCGATCGACTCTTTGATCCCGATCGGCCGTGGCCAGCGCGAACTGATCATCGGCGACCGTCAAACGGGCAAGACCGCGGTGATCATCGACACGATCCTCAACCAGAAGGGGATCAACGCCGGCACCGATGAGAGCAAGAAACTCTATTGCATCTATGTCGCGATCGGCCAGAAGCGTTCGACTGTGGCCCAGCTGGTGCGCACGCTGGAAGAGAACGGCGCGATGGAATACTCCATCGTTGTTGCTGCGACGGCCTCGGACCCCGCGCCGACGCAGTTCCTCGCACCATATACCGGCTGCACCATGGGCGAGTATTTCCGCGATAACGGCATGCACGCGGTCATCTTCTACGACGATCTGTCCAAGCAGGCCGTCGCATATCGCCAGATGTCGCTGTTGCTGCGCCGCCCGCCGGGCCGCGAGGCCTATCCGGGCGATGTGTTCTATCTGCATTCGCGCCTGCTCGAACGCGCCGCGAAGATGAACGACAGCCTCGGCTCGGGTTCGCTCACCGCGCTGCCGGTCATCGAGACCCAGGCCGGCGACGTTTCCGCCTATATCCCGACCAACGTGATTTCGATCACTGACGGCCAGATCTTCCTGGAGACCGAGCTGTTCTTCAAGGGCATCCGCCCGGCGGTGAATGTCGGCATCTCGGTGTCGCGCGTCGGCTCGGCCGCCCAGATCAAGGCGATGAAGCAGGTCGCCGGGCGTATTAAGCTCGAACTCGCGCAGTACCGCGAGATGGCCGCCTTCGCGCAGTTTGCTTCCGATCTCGACGCCTCGACCCAGCAACTGCTGGCGCGCGGCGCCCGCCTGACCGAGTTGCTGAAGCAGCCGCAGTTCAAGCCGGTGCCGGTCGAGGAGCAGGTCATCGGCCTGTTCGCCGGCGTGCGCGGCTATCTCGACAAAATTGAGGTGGGCAAGATCGGCCGCTTCGAGGCGCAGTTGCTGGCCGATATCAAGGCGCGCGAGCCGGCGATCATCAACGCCATTCGCAGCGATCGCGAGATCAAGCCGGATGTCGAGAAGCAACTGATCGCGTTCCTCGACGGCTTCACCAAGTCATTCGCCTGACCCCAGCGATCCCAGGGGGGTAGCACCGCGCCATGGCGACCTTGAAGGACCTGCGGGTCCGCATCACCAGCGTCAAGTCGACGCAGAAGATCACCTCGGCCATGAAGATGGTCGCGGCCTCGAAGCTGCGCCGCGCCCAGACCCAGGCCGAGGCGGCCCGCCCCTACGCCCAGCGCATGGAGCGGATGCTGGCCTCGCTCGGCGCCTCGGTGGTCGGTTCGCCGACGGCACCGAAGTTGCTGGTGGGGACCGGGGCGGACAAGGTGCACCTGTTGGTCCCGGTCACCGCCGATCGCGGCCTGGCTGGCGCGTTCAACTCCAATATCGGCCGCATGACCCGCAACCTGGCCCGCCGGCTGGAGAGCGAGGGCAAGACGGTCAAGATTTTCGCGGTTGGCCGCAAGGGGCGCGACTATCTGAAGCGCGAGATGGCCAGCCGTATCATCGGCGACATCTCCTATGCCGGCCGCAAAAGCATCGCCTTCGCCGACGCGCAGGATATCGCCGGCCGCATCACCGCCATGCTGGACGACGACGCCTTCGACGTCTGCACCGTGGTCTATAACCGTTTCCAGTCGGTTATCGCCCAGGTGCCGACCGAGATGCGGCTGATCCCGGCCCCGCTACCCGCCGCCGGCGCCGTGGCACAAGGCGGCGCGATCTACGAATACGAGCCGGACGAGGAAACCCTGCTGGCGCAGCTGCTGCCGCAGAACCTCGCCATTCAGATCTATCGCGCCCTGCTGGAAAGTGCCGCCGGCGAACACGGCTCGCGCATGACCGCCATGGACAACGCCACCCGCAACGCGGGCGACATGATCAAGCGGCTGTCGCAGACCTATAACCGGGCCCGCCAGGCCAACATCACCAAAGAGCTCATCGAGATCATTTCCGGCGCCGAAGCCCTCTAGTCGCCGCCTTCGGGTAGCAGATCGCCGTCAACCAGGAGTCGCTAATGGCCAGCAACAATGTCGGGCGCATCACCCAGGTTCTGGGCGCCGTTGTGGACGTGCAGTTCGACGGCGAGCTGCCGTTCATCATGAGCGCGCTGACCACCAAGACCGGTAACAACACGCTGGTGCTCGAAGTGGCCCAGGAGCTCGGCGAGCGCACCGTGCGCTGCATCGCCATGGACAGCACCGACGGCATGGTGCGCGGCCAGGAAGTGGTCGACACCGGCGCGCCGATCTCGGTGCCGGTCGGGCCGGAGACGCTGGGCCGCATCCTCAATGTGATCGGCGAGCCGATCGACGAGCGCGGCCCGGTGGTCACCGCCAAGCGCATGCCGATCCATCGCCTCGCACCGACCTTCGAGGAGCAGGCCGGCTCGACCGAGGTGCTCGTCACCGGCATCAAGGTGGTGGATTTGCTGGCCCCGTACCTGAAGGGCGGCAAGGTTGGCCTGTTCGGCGGCGCCGGCGTCGGCAAGACCGTGCTGATCCAGGAGCTGATCAACAACATCGCCAAGGGCCATGGCGGCGTGTCGGTGTTCGCCGGCGTCGGTGAGCGCACCCGCGAGGGCAACGATCTCTATCACGAGATGACCGAAGCCGGCGTGATCAAGCTCGGCGAGAACGGCTCGACCGAGGGCTCCAAGGTGGCGCTGGTCTATGGCCAGATGAACGAGCCGCCGGGTGCGCGCGCCCGCGTGGCACTCTCCGGCCTGACGCTGGCGGAATACTTCCGCGATGAGGAAGGGCAAGATGTGCTGTTCTTCATCGATAACATCTTCCGGTTTACCCAGGCGGGTGCGGAAGTCTCGGCTCTGCTGGGCCGCATCCCCTCGGCCGTGGGCTATCAGCCGACACTGGCCACCGACATGGGCGCGTTGCAGGAGCGTATCACCTCGACCAACAAGGGCTCGATCACCTCGGTGCAGGCGATCTACGTGCCGGCCGACGATCTGACCGACCCGGCACCCGCCACCTCGTTCGCCCATCTGGACGCCACCACCACGCTGTCGCGCTCGATCGCAGAGCTTGGCATCTACCCGGCGGTGGATCCGCTCGACTCGACCTCGCGCGCGCTTGACCCGCGCATCGTCGGCGATGAACACTACACCACCGCCCGCGAGGTCCAGCGCGTGCTGCAGACCTACAAGTCGCTGCAGGACATCATCGCCATTCTGGGCATGGATGAGCTGTCCGAGGAGGACAAGCTGGTGGTGGCGCGCGCCCGCAAGATCCAGCGTTTCCTGTCGCAGCCGTTCCACGTCGCCGAGGTGTTCACCGGCTTCCCCGGCGTGTTCGTGCCGATCGCCGACACCGTGCGCAGCTTCAAGGCCATTGTCGCCGGCGAATACGACCACCTGCCGGAAGCCGCCTTCTACATGGTCGGCACCATCGAGGAGGCCGTGAAGAAGGCCGACGCGATGAAGACCACCGTCTAACGCAGGACCAGGCACCATGCCCATCGATCTGGAAATCGTCAGCCCGGAAAAGCTGCTGCTGTCCCGCCCCGTGGACATGGTGGTCATCCCGGCCGCCGAGGGCGAAATGGGTGTGTTGCCGCAGCACGCGCCGATGATCGTGCTGCTGCAGGAAGGGGTGATCCGCCTGTACGAAGGCGGCCGTGTGACCGAAAGCCTCCAGGTCTCCGGCGGCTTTGCCGAGGTCACGCCAACCCGGGTCACCGTACTGGCGGACACCGCCACCCCGGTCTGATCCCCTCGGCGATGCATCTTTCCCGCAGGGGGGCCTTGGCGGGCGGCACGGCATTGCTGGCCGCCCGACCTGCTTACGCGGCGGATTACGACCCCACCACCCCTGGCCCGCAATCCCGCACCGCTGATCACCATTACGACCGCGTGGTCCATGACGCCGCACGCCAGCGCGACATCCCCGTCCAGATCCGCCATTCCGCCCGCCGTATGGGCATGCCGGTCATCCTGTTCAGCCATGGCCTCGGTGGCAGCCGCCACGGATCGGAATACCTCGAACGCTGGTGGACGGCGCGCGGCTACGTCACCGTCTTCCTCCAGCATCCCGGCTCGGACGACGCCGTCTGGCGCAACACCCCGCCCGGCGAACGAATGGCTGCCCTGCGCGCGGCCGCCACCCCGGCCCAGCTCTACCAGCGCATGCGCGACGTCGTCGCCGTGCTGGATGCCCTCGCCCTCTGGCAGGCCGCCGACACCCCCCGCCCCCTCACCGCCACCATGGACCTCGGCCGCATCGGCCTGGCCGGCCATTCCTTCGGCGCCCTGACCACCCAGGCGGTTGCCGGCCAGCGCGTCCCCCCGATCTTCCCCGGCGCCTGGCCCGAGCCGCGCATCAAGGCCGCCCTGATCCTCAGCCCCAGCAGCCCCGCCTTCGCCGCCGCGGCCGACGCCTTTGGCGCAGTCTCCATCCCCTGGATGCTGATGACCGGCACCCACGACAACTCGTTCCTCGGGCAAAAAACCGACCGTCTTGCGGTCTACCCCGCCCTGCCCCCTGGCCAGAAATACGAACTGGTCCTGGACCAGGCCGAACACGCGGCCTTCGGCGATGCCGCACTGCCCGGCGACCGCCTGCCGCGCAACCCCAACCACCACCGCGCCATCGAATCCCTCAGCGCCGCCTTCTGGGACAGCACAATCGGCCGAAGCCCCGCCGCCACCGCCTGGCTCGACAGCGATTTGGCCCGCGACGTGCTGGGGCCAGCCGATCGCTGGCAGCGAAAGTAGGGAAGACCAGGGCTCTGCGCTGGGGCCTGGAGCCTCCTATACCGAACATGCGTTTGACTCGCGCGGCGGGCTCACGAGCGCCATCAGGTGCGGATAATCCGGTCGTCCACGGCGCTCATACCAACCCGCTCAAAGACTGACACATGCCCACTCCCGTGTTGCGATGGAACGGATGCGGCCTGGATCGGCGATGAGGAAGCGCCATGCGGTGGCGCAGGCTTGGACGATGTCTTCGTAGGTTGGCCAGACGTGGTGGCT
>JANXSA010000217.1 GCA_025352915.1 Rhodospirillales bacterium
TGGGCACGCAGCGGCGCGCTGGTCAGCAGCACCGGCGCCTCGCCGGCATTGGCGGCGGCGTCGAACTCGGCGCGCAGGCGCTGCATGAATTCGGCGAGCTTGGTCGGCGCCATGGCCAGTTGGCGGTCATCGCCGGTGCCGACCAGTGAATCGTGGAATTCGTTCTCCCAGTTCACCGACAAGGTGATCAGCGGCAGGTAGCCGTTCGGGCCAAGATGCGCGTCGCTCAACTGCCGCGCCAGGCGGGTGCGGACGTGTGCCACGATGGCGGGAATTGCGCGCGCCGGCCCGGCACAGGCCTCCTGGATGCCCTCCAGGATGGTGGCGAGGTCGCGGATCGAGATGCGCTCGGCCAGCAGCCCCTGGAGCACCCGCTGCACCCCGCCCACCGGGATCTGCGACGGGATCAGCTCGCCCACCAGCTTCTGCTGGTCGCGCGGCAACTCGTCCAACAGCTTCTGCGTCTCGGCGAAGGACAGCAGCTCGGCCATGTTCTGTTTCACCAGTTCGGTCAGGTGGGTGGTCAGCACGCTGGGCGGGTCGACCACGGTGCAGCCGCGGAAATTCGCCTCGTCGCGCTGGGCGGCATCGATCCACATCGCCGGCAGGCCGAAGGTCGGCTCGTGCGTCGGTTCGCCAGGGAAATCCGGCATGCCGCCGCCAGGGTCCATCGCCAGCACCATGGTCGGCCGCACCACCCCCTGGCCAGCGATGATCTCCTTGATCCGCACCACATAGGCATCGGGCTGCAACGCCATGTTGTCCTGGATGCGCACCGGCGGCAGCACGAAGCCCATTTCGGCGGCAATTGCCCGGCGCAGCCCCTTGATCTGTTCGGTCAGCCGCGGCGCCTCGCCGCCGGCCAGCACCAACAGGCCATAGCCGAGTTCGACGCGCACCATGTCAATGCGCAAGGAATCGGTGATCGGCGCCTCCGAGGACACGGTATCGGCCGCCTCCGGCACCTCGCCCTCCATGCGCGGCGGGTTCTTATGGCGCATCCAGGCCCCGGCGCCGGCAAGTCCAGCCAGCATCAGGAATGGAAAGGCCGGCAGCCCGGGCATCAGCGCCAGCACTGCCGCGGCGCCGGCGGCCATGCCGAGCGGCTTTGGGCTGCCGCCGAGCTGGCGCATCAAGGCCGCGTCGGCGGAGCCCTCAGTGCCGCCCTTGGTCACCACAATGCCGGCGGCAACCGATACCAGCAGGGCGGGAATTTGACTGACCAGGCCGTCGCCGATGGTCAGCGTGGTATAGGTGGTCGCCGCATCGGCCAGGCTCATGCCATGGCGAACCAGCCCGATGGTCAGCCCGCCGACGATGTTGATCACCGTGATGATCAGCCCGGCGATGGCGTCACCGCGCACGAACTTCGCCGCACCGTCCATGGCGCCGTAAAAGCCGCTCTCCTCCTCAAGCTCGGAGCGGCGCTTGCGGGCCGTCTTCTCATCGATCAACCCGGCCGACAGATCGCTGTCGATCGCCATCTGCTTGCCCGGCATCGCATCCAGGCTGAACCGCGCCGCCACCTCGGCGATGCGGCCCGAGCCCTTGGTGATGACCATGAAATTCACCACCAGCAGGATGGCGAACAGGATCGCGCCGATGACGATGTCCCCGCCCATCAGGAAGCCGCCGAAGGCCGCCACAACATGGCCGGCGGCCAGCGGTCCGTCCTGGCCATGCGACAGGATCAGCCGGGTGGTGGCGACGTTGAGCGACAGCCGCAGCAAGGTCGTCAACAGCAGCAGCGTCGGAAAACTGGTGAAGTCCAGCGGCCGCACCAGAAACACCGCGACCATCAGCACCAGCACCGCCGAGGTCACCGACAGCGCCAGCCCGATATCCAGGATCAACGGCGGCAGCGGCAGGATCAGCACCGACAACAGCAAAATGACGCCGACCGCCAGGCCGACATCGGTGCCCGGCGTGAACGGCCGCAACCGTCCGGCAAGCTGACCCAATGGCCCGGCAAATACGGTGGTCAAAGCGGCCATGCCTCAGACCGCCTCGGCCGCGGCATAGGCAGCAATGCCCGCCGCCGACGGCGGCACTGCCAGTCCAGCCGACGGCGGCACTGCCAGTCCAGACGGCGGCGGCACCGGCACCCCGGCGGCGCTGTAATCGCGCAGCTTGTTGCGCAGCGCGCGGATCGAGATGCCCAGGATCGTCGCCGCATGGGTGCGGTTGCCCAGCGTATGGCCCAGCGTCTCCAGGATCAGGTCGCGCTCCACCTCCTCCATGCGCCGCCCGACCAGTGCCGCCATGGCGGTGCCGCCGCTGGCGATGTCCACACTCGCGGCCACGCGCCTCGGACCCGATGCCCCCCCGGGCGCCACCTCGATGGCATCAACGTCAATGACATCGCCCATGGCCAGCAACACCGCACGGTGCAGCGTATTCTCCAGCTCGCGCACATTGCCGCGCCAGCCATGCATCGACAGCCGCCGCCGCGCCGCCTGCGTCAGCGTGCGGTACGGCAGCCCGTTGACCTCGGCAAAGCGCCGGGCGAAATGATCGGCCAGCGCCTGGATGTCGCCCGGCCGCTCGCGCAACGGCGGCACATGCAGGCTGATGACGTTCAGGCGGAAATACAGATCCTCGCGAAACCGGCCGGCCGCGACTTCGGCCAACAGGTCGCGGTTGGTGGTCGCCAGGATGCGCACATCGACCCGCACCGGCGCGTTGCCGCCAATCCGGTCGATCTCGCGCTCCTGCAACGCCCGCAACAGCTTGGCCTGCAGCCGGATATCCATCTCGCCGATTTCGTCCAACAGCAGCGTCCCGCCATCCGCCGCCTCGAACTTGCCGACGCGCCGCGCCACCGCCCCGCTGAAGGCGCCCTTCTCATGGCCGAACAACTCGCTCTCCAGCAGGTTCTCCGGAATCGCCGCACAGTTCAGCGCGATGAACGCGCCGGCCGCGCGCCGCGACCGCCGATGGATATGCCGCGCCAGCACCTCCTTGCCGGTGCCGCTCTCGCCGGTGATCAACACCGAGGCATCGGCCGACGCCACCTGCTCGGCGCGCGTCAGCGTCGCCTGCATGACGGGATCGCGCACCACCACCGAGCGGTCATCGCCCGCCACCGCATCAAGGATGGCGGCGATCAGCTCGGCATCCGGCGGCAGCGGCAGGAACTCGCGCGCCCCGGCCCGGATCGCCGCCACCGCCGCGTCGGCATCCGGGTTGATGCCGCATGCAATCACCGGCACCACGATCCGCTCGGCAGCCAGCGCGCGCACCAGCCCGCCGACATCATGCGACAACTCGCACAGCACCAGGTCGACCCCGGCATGGCGCCGCAGCGTCGCCAGCGCCACCTCGCAACTATCGGCCTGGTCGATGCGTGCGCCCCGGTCCATCGCCATCCGCGCGGCCACCGCCAACTCGCCCGAAAAGGCGCCGATGATCATCATGCGCATCGTGGAAAACTCCGGCTCATAGGCTGGGCTCCGCCCAGACCCGCGTCGTGCAAAAGCACGCTCCCGCGTGACAGGCCAAGCCCCCTGGACCCTTATCCATTAAGGTCCAGGGGCTTGGCCCCTGGCGGGTCCAGGGCAGAGCCCTGGCCTTGTTTCCTTTTGTCGAAACCCGGCGATCAAAACGCACGATCGGCCTTGACGATCTCGGTCATCGTCACGCCCAGGCGGTTGTCGTCGACCATCACCACCTCGCCGCGCGCCACCAGGCGATTGTTGACGTAGATGTCGATCGCCTCGCCCAGCTTGCGGTCCAGCTCGACCACCGCGCCGCGGCCCAGCTTGAGCAGCTGCGCCACCTGCATGGTGGACTTGCCCAGCACCGCGCTGACGGTGACCGGGATGTCGTACACCGCCTCCAGGTCGCGGGCACTGCGGGCGGTGCCGGGTTCGGCCGGTGGGGCAATCGCGTCGGCCAGTTCAGCCAGGTCCATGTCTTCGGGCATCGCGGGATCTTCCATTTTGAGGCAGTCAGGAGGCGGCGGCGACGTCGAACCGGATCGGCTGCGACGGTGATGTGGCGGGCGTTTCCGCCTGGCGGCCGGAAATCGACGCCGGCGGCGCGGGCGCCAGCCCGAGCGGCGCAAGAATCTCATCCAGCCGGGCCAGCAATGCCGCGGCGTCGCGCACCGCCAACCCATGGCGCCAGGCAATGCGGGCATCGCCGGGCACCAGCGCGCCGCGCGGCTCCACCAGGATCGCCGCGCGCCGCTCCGGCTCCAGCGTTTCCAGGAATTCGTCCAGCACCGGCTGCATCGCCGGATTCACCCGGATGACAATGCGCGGCTCCTGCGCCAACAGCCCGGTCACCTCGCGGGTGAAGCGCACCAGCTCGTCCGCGCCATGCCGCGCGCACAGGCTGGGAAACCCGGCGGCCAGACTGGCCAGCACCAGCCGCGCCAGCCCGCTACCGGCCTCATCGACGGCATTGCGAATCCCGGCATCGGCATCGCGCAACTGCTCCAGCAGCGCCGTCAACAGCGCACGCCGCTCGGCCTCACGCGCTGCCTCGGCCTCCGCCCGCCCGGCCGCCAGCCCCTGCGCGTGCGCCGCGGCACAGGCCTCGTCGAGCATGTCCTGGGTGATCGCCGCCGCAGCCTCCGCCTCCGCCGCGTCGGGCTCGTCCAGCACGATGACGCCCCCGGCCGCGGGGTCATCAAAGTCGTGCACGAACAGGCCGCGCCCGGATGCCGGCGCGCGTGTCGCAGTGGCGGATGCTGTGTATGCCATGGCCTAGTACACCATCTCCTCGTCCTTGCCTTCGCCGATCTCGATCTGGCCCGAGGCCGCCATCTCCTTGGCCTGGGCAACGATGTTGGCCTGCGCGTCGTCGACATCGCGCAGCTTGACCGGGCCAAGCGACTCGATCTCCTCGCGCAGCATCTTGCCGGCGCGTTCCGACAGGTTGCTGAAGAACAGTTCCCGCAGTTTCTCCGATGCACCCTTGAGCGCCAGCGGCAACGCCGCCTTGTCGATCGTGCGCAACAACATCTGCACCGCCATCGGCGTCAGCCGTTGCAGGTCGTCAAAGGTGAACATCAGCGCCTTGATCTTCTCCGCCGCCTCGCGGTTGCGCTCCTCCAGCGCGGCGATGAAGCGCGACTCCGCCTGGCGGTCGAGGTTGTTGAAGATCTCAGCCATCATCTCGTGCGCGTCGCGGCGGGTGCTGCGGGCCAGGTTGGACATGAACTCCGCGCGCAGCGTGCGCTCCACCCCGTCCAGCACGTCCTTCTGCACGCTCTCCATGCGCAGCATCCGCATCACCACTTCCATCGCGAAGCTGTCCGGCAGCATCGCCAGCACTCGCGCGGCATGGTCCGCCCGCACTTTCGACAAAACCACCGCCACCGTCTGCGGGTATTCATTCTTCAGGTAGTTCGCCAGCACCGCCTCGTGCACGTTACCCAGCTTGTCCCACATCGTCCGCCCGGCCGGCCCGCGGATCTCCTCCATGATCTGTGACACCCGCTCGCGCGGCATCGTCTTGAGCAACAGCCGCTCGGTGTTCTCGAAACTGCCGACCAGCCCGCCGGCCCCGCCGATCTGCTCGGCGAACTCGATGCACAGCCGCTCCACCACATCCGAGCGCACCGCGCCGAGCTGCGCCATCGCCGAGGAAATCTCCTTGATCTCGTCCTCGTGCATCATGCTGAACAGCTTGCCGCATTGCTCCTCGCCCAGTGCGAGCAAAAGCGTCGCCGCCTTCTGCGGTCCGGATAAAGCCTGCATGTCGGGGCTCAGCGCCATCAGTTGTTGCTTTCCTGCATCCACGCCCGGACGATGGTCAGGCTTTCGTCGGGATGGCGTTCGACCATCTCGGTCAGCCGCCGCAGCGCCGAGGCGCGCAACTGCCCATCAACATTGGTCAGGCTGACCAGCCCGTCATCCTCGCCGCCAGCAAACCTCTCGCTGCGCCCGCCACCACCACCACCACCGCCACCACCGCGCCCACCCGACGGCCCGTCCAACAGCCGGGTCACATCCGCCGCCATGCCCAGCGACGCCGCCGTGATGGTCCCGTCCGCCCCCACCGCCATCGCCCGCCCGCCCGGCAGCGCCGCCATGGCACTCGCCGGCAGCGACTTGTTGCCCAGTGCCGTGACCCGCATCACCATCGGCCGGAACACCATCAACAGCGCCAGCACCGCGATCAGCCCGACCACCGCGGTCTGCGCCATCCGCGTCACATCGGCGGCATCGATGCCCAGCCCGAGAAACCCACGCGGTTCCAGGTTGGCCAGGTCGGCATCCCCGGTGAACCGCATCGTCACCACCTCAACCTGGTCGCCACGCTTCTCCTCATAGCCAACGGCGCTGCGCACCAGCCGGCCAATCCGCTCCAATTCCTCCGCCGGGCGCGGCTTCCACGCCATGACCCCGTCGGGCCCCTTCTCCTCGATCCCGTCCACCAAAACCGCGATGGTCATCCGGCGGATCTGCGGCTGCTCGCGCACGATGGTCCGCACGGTCTTGCCGATCTCGTAGTTGGTGGTCTCCTCCGAACGCGCTTCCTGCGTCCCGGATGCCTCCTTACCCGCATCGGCGTTCGGCAAATTGTTCTGCACCGACACCCCGGCAGCCTGCTCGGAGGTCTTGCTGTTATCCGTCACCGTCTGCGTGCTGCGCGCAACCTGGCCCTCCGGATCGTATTTCTCCTGGGTCTCCTGGATGCGGTCGAAATCCATCTGCACCGAGGCCTCGGCCCGCACCCGCCCCTGCCCCAGGCTGCGCTCCAACATCTCCTCCACCGCCCGCGACAGCCGCATCTCGGTGGCGCGGCGCATCTCCTCCCCGCCCATCACCGCCGCCGCCGGCCCCATCGCCTCGCCGCCCCGCGCCAGCAATGTGCCGCGGCTATCCACCACCGACACGCTCTTCGCCCGCAACCCCGGCACCGCACCTGCCACCAAATTGACAATCGCCTGGATCGCCTCGCGGTCCAGCCGATTGGCGCCCGTGGTCGTCAGCATCACCGAGGCCTGCGCCTCCTGCTTCTCCCGCGCGAACGGCTCGCGCCGCGGCAGCAC
>JANXSA010000258.1 GCA_025352915.1 Rhodospirillales bacterium
TCGGCTGGGGCGAGCGGGCGCCGGGGCTGACGCTGGAACTTGACCAGGCGCGGATCAGGGCGCTCGGGCTGACGCCGGCGCAGATCGCCCAGACGCTGCAGGCGCAGATCTCCGGCACCACCGCCACCCAGCTGCGGGCCGGCACCAAGCTGATCGACGTGGTGCTGCGCGCCGCCCCCGAGGAACGGCTGGACCTCGACCGGCTGGCCGACCTGGTGCTGATGACGCCAGCCGGGCCGCTGCCATTGTCGCAACTCGCCCGCATCGTGCCGACCGCCGAGGAACCGATCCTGTGGCGTCGCGACCGCGCCGCCTTCATCACCGTGCGCGCCGAAATCCAGGACGGGCTCCAGGCGCCGGACGTGACCGCCGCTGCCCTGCCGCGGATGGCCGCCATCGCCCTGCCGCCCGGCGTGACGATCCAGACCGGCGGGGCGGCGGAAGAATCGGCCAAGGCCAATGCCTCGCTGGCCGCCGTCTTCCCGATCATGATCGCCACCATGATCCTATTGCTGATGGTGCAGTTGCAGAACCTCGGCCGCGTTGCCCTGGTGCTGGCCACAGCACCCCTCGGCCTGATCGGCGCCGTCGCCGCACTCCTCGCCGCGGATGCGGCCTTCGGCTTTGTCGCCCTGCTCGGCGTGATCGCGCTGGCCGGGATGATTATGCGCAACACCATCATCCTGGTCGACCAGGTGCAGCAGGACCTCGCCGCCGGCCACTCCCCAGCGGACGCCATCGTCGAATCAACCGTCCGCCGCGCCCGCCCGGTGGTGCTGACGGCGTTGGCCGCCATCCTGGCCTTCATCCCGCTGTCGCTGAACGTGTTCTGGGGCCCCATGGCCATCGCCATGATCGGCGGGCTGGCGGTGGCGACCGGACTGACCCTGGTGTTCCTGCCGGCGCTCTACGCCCTGTGCTACCGGGTCAAACTTCCGCGCCCGGAAGCCGCTCCGCCGAGCCTCGCCGTCGCTCAGCGCGCCGGGTAGGCCCGGGGAAATGTGATCTGGTCCGCCGGACCCGGCGGGTTCGGCGGGCCCTTGCGGCCGCAGGCGGTCAGGGGGAGGAGAAGGCAGGCAAGGAGAAGACTTCTTTTTGTGAACAAAAAGAAGCAAAAAAACTTTTCCCGTTTCCCTGTGGCCACGCGTCGGCTCTCCCCTGGATGTGCCGAGCGCCAATGGATGAAGTTTTTTTGCTTCTTTTTGTTCACAAAAAGAAGATTCTTCACTTCAACTTCTCCAACCACTTCGCCGCCTGCGCAGCAACATTCGCCGGTGCGGTGCCGCCATGGACCGAGCGCGAGGCCACCGAGGCATCGACCGTCAGGACGCCGAAGATCTCCTGGGTGATGCCGGGTTCCTCGGCTTGCATGTCGGCCAGGGTGAGGCCCGAGAGGTCGATGTTGCGCGCCTCGGCCGTGGCGACGAGGCGGCCGGTGACGTGATGCGCGGTGCGGAAGGGGAGCTTCAGAACGCGCACCAGCCAGTCGGCGAGGTCGGTGGCGGTGGCAAAGCCGCTGCCGGCGAATTCGCGCATGCGGTCGGTGTTGGCGGTCATGTCGCGAACTTGGCCGGCGGTGGCGGCTAGGCACAGCGCCCAGGCTTCGGCGGCGTCGAAGACTTGTTCCTTGTCTTCCTGCATGTCCTTGGCGTAGGCGAGCGGCAGGCCCTTCATGACGGTAAGCAGGCCGACCAGCGCGCCGTTGATGCGGCCGGTCTTGGCGCGGACCAGCTCGGCGGCGTCGGGGTTGCGCTTTTGCGGCATGATCGAGCTGCCGGTGGTGAAGGCGTCGGACAGGCGGATGAAGCGGTAGGGCGCGCTGCACCAGATGATGATTTCTTCCGCGAGGCGCGACAGGTGCATCGCCGAGATGGCGGCGGCGGAGAGGAATTCCAGTGCGAAGTCACGGTCGGATACGCCGTCCAGCGAATTGGCGGTCGGGCGGTCGAAGCCCAGCGCCGCGGCGGTCATTTGGCGGTCGAGCGGGAAAGAGGTGCCGGCCAGGGCGGCCGAACCGAGCGGGCATTCGTTGAGGCGGCGGCGGCAATCGGCGAGGCGGCCGCGGTCGCGGGCGAGCATTTCGACATAGGCCAGCATGTGGTGGCCGAAGGTGACGGGCTGGGCGGTTTGCAAATGTGTGAAGCCGGGCATCGGGTCGGCAGCGTGCTGGGCGGCGCGGCTGGCCAAAGCGAGCATGGTGTCGGCGAGCTGGGCGTCCAGCCCGTCGATGGCGTCGCGCACCCAGAGGCGAAAATCGGTGGCGACCTGGTCGTTGCGGCTGCGCCCGGTGTGCAGGCGGCGGCCGGCATCGCCGATGCGCTCGGTCAGCCGCGCCTCGATGTTCATGTGGATGTCTTCGAGGGCTTCGTCGAAGGGGAAGGTTCCGGCGTTGATCTCGGCGGCGATGGCGGCGAGGCCGCCCTGGATGTCCGACTCGTCCTTCGGCGTGAGGATGCCGATCTTGACCAGCATGGCGGCATGGGCGAGCGAGCCCTGGATGTCCTGGCGCCACATCTTGCGGTCGAAGCCGATGGAGGCATTTATCTCCTGCATCACCATCGACGGCCCGGCGGCGAAGCGGCCACCCCACTGGGCATTGGATTTCACGTTGCGTAGATCAGGCGTATCGGTCACCGGGCCAGACTCATTCAGAAAGGGCGTTGCGTCATGAAGCTTGCCACACGTCGCGCGATGCTTGCCGGCGGTGGGGTCGTCGCGGCCGGGACCCTAGCCGCCGTGGCCCTGCTGCGCAAACCCGACGGGCCGGCGATCCACATGCTGGTGCCAGGGGTGGCCTCCGGGGTGCCGACAGTGAAGGTTGGGACGATCGAGAAGCTGGTACGCACCGAGCCACCCGCCATTCCGGCCGCCGCTGGGTTCCAGGACGGCGACGGGACCGCCCGCACGCTGGGCGACTACGCCGGGCGCGGGTTGGTGGTGAATTTGTGGGCGACCTGGTGCGTGCCTTGCGTGGTCGAGATGCCGGAATTGCAGGAACTGGCGCGCAAGGTCGCCGGCGCCGGCGTCCTGGTGCTGCCGTTGTCGAGCGATCGCGGCGGGGCGGAGGTGGTGCGGCGATTCTATGCCGCCAACCGCATCGACGGGCTGCCGGTGCTGCTGGACCCGCGCGGCGAC
This sequence comes from Rhodospirillales bacterium, assembly GCA_025352915.1. Lineage (GTDB taxonomy): Bacteria > Pseudomonadota > Alphaproteobacteria > Acetobacterales > Acetobacteraceae > CAMDGX01. The sequence goes on from JANXSA010000258.1 coordinate 3,136, forward strand.
GCGGCGCGGGCATGGGGTGCCCGGGGACTGCCAACGACGCTGGTGATCGACCGCCAAGGGCGCGAACGCGGCCGGGTGGAAGGTGCGATCGACTGGGCAAGCCCGGCGACGATCGCGGCGCTGACGCGGTTGGTGGGGTAGGAAGAAAGCAAGGCCAGGGCTCTGCCCTGGAC
>JANXSA010000673.1 GCA_025352915.1 Rhodospirillales bacterium
GAAGCCGATGCCGGGCTCGGCGTGAAAGCCGTCGCCATCGGGGCCGCGATGGCTGATCGACGCGGTCATGCGGCGCAGCACGGCCATGTCCGCCGGGCCGCCATCGGGCCGGAAAATCCCTGTGATGCCGCACATCAGGCCAACCCATCCCTCATCCGCACGCCGCGCGCGCCCGTGTAACATATCCACAGCCTGTATGTGCAGAAGGTTACGCCCAGACGGCAAGGAACGGCAGCGCGGGCCGATCACCAATTCGTCAATGCCCAGGGGCACGGGCGGAAGGATGTTCTTTTTTGAAAAAAGAACCAAAAAACTTTTATCCATTGGCAAGGTGCCTCCCTGGGGAAGCACGGTGCCAACGGTTGAAGTCTTTTTGCTTCTTTTTCTTCAGAAAAAGAAGACCTTCCTTTCTATATGATCGCCGAGTGCACGAGATTGCTGACCACATCCAGCCGCTGGCTGTGCCAGGGATCGGGGATACGGCAATTCGTCAGGTAGGCGAAGGACACGCCGGACTCCGGGTCGGCCCAGCAATACGAATTGCCGGCGCCGCCGTGCCCGAAGGTGCCCGGCGAGGCAAACGAGCCCAGGCCGCGGATGGTCGGCGTGATGCCGCGCAGATGCGGGCCGAGGCCGCGATGCATCGGCTGGTTCATCGCGTGGTCGAACATGTCGCCGGTCCAGTTGCGGATGGCGTAGGCCAGGGTGCGTGGCCCGACGATGCGGCTGCCGCCGATCGTGCCGCCGGCCAGCATCATCTGGTAGAACGCCACCATGGCGCGGGCCGTGGCATAGCCGCCGCCGCCGGGGATGCCGGCTTTCTTGAAGGCCGGGGTGTTGCGGTCGGCAAGCACCGCCAGCTTGCCGGCGGCATCCGGGGCGTGCATGTCCGCCGCCCGCGCCATTGCCTTGCGGTCCAGGCCGATCTGCATCTCGCGGCCCAGGCCCATTTTTTCGATCACCGCCTCTCGGATGAAGGTGCGGAAATCCTGGCCGGTGAGCTGTTCGATCAGCACTGCCAGCGTCCAGTGAGCGGAGGCGCCGTGGTAGTGCAGGCGCGAGCCCGGAGTGAACTCCAGGCTGAAATTGCAGACGGCGTCACGCATCTTGGCGTGGTCCTCCCAGGCGTCCTGGGGCACCTCGGCGCTCGGAAAACCGCCGGTGTGGGTGATGACCTGCATGATGGTGACATCGCCCTTGCCGTTGCGGGCGAAGTCCGGGACGTGCTCGGCCATGCGGTCGGTGAAGCGGAAGGCGCCCTGTTCGGCCAGCACCCAGCAGGCGGCCGCGGTGATCACCTTGGTGTTGGAGAACAGCAGCCACAGCGTGTCGTCGGTGGCGGGTTTGCCGGCAGCAGCCTCGCCAAAAGTCTGGAAATGGGCGAGTTCACCGTGCCGCGCGATGGCGATCTGCGCGCCGAGGTAGCGGCCGGCCTTGATGTGGCTGTTGATCAGCGCGCGCAGGCGCTCGATCTGCTCGGCGCGCAGGCCGGCGGCCTCCAGCGTGGTGGTGGGCAGGGGAAAGGCGCTCATGGGGTCCGCTCCGCTTGTTTTACCCAGTTTCGGTCCGATCGCCGGGCCGGGCAAGCTCACTCCACCCGCAACGCGCCGCGCAGCTCCACCAGTGCCGCCGGGTCTTCGGCGACGGCCAGGCGCATCGCCGCCAGAACCGCAAAGCGCAGCAACACTGAACGCCGCCGGCTGGACGACAGCGGATGCGGCGGCGCCTCGCGCAGCATCGCCGCCTCGCGCTCCGCCACCACGATCAGGCCGACATCGGCGGGGATCAGCGCATCGGGGAAATCCACGTCCACCGCAAAGAACAGCGCATCGCAGAATTCGCGGTACTCCGGCCATTTTGTATCGGTCTCGAAGTCGCGCAGGCCCGACTTCACCTCGATGCAGACAAACCCGCCATCCGGGCGCAAGGCCATGATGTCAGCCCGGCGCCCGCTCGGCAGCGTCATCTCGTGCACCGGCGCCCAGCCAAGCAACAGGCACAGCCGGGCGGTGGCGCGGCGAACGGCAGCAGTTCGGTCCGGGAAGCTCGGGGCCGGGAAGCTCGGATCGCTCATGCCACCAGGGCGTCAATGGCACTGGCCAGCGCCACGTCGCGCGCCGACAGCCCGCCTGCATCATGGGTGCTCAGCACGATGCTGACCTTGTTCCACACGTTCGACCATTCCGGATGATGGTCGTGCTTTTCGGCCAACAGGGCGACGCGGGACATGAAGCCCCAGGCGGCGGAGAAATCGGCAAAAACAAAGTCACGCGCAATGGCCTCGCGGCCGGCGACCATGCGCCACTGCGGCAATGTGTCCGGCAGCGCCGCCCTTGTGGCCTCGGTGAGTTTCTCGACCATCTCGCCTCCTGCTTGACCCCATGCCCGCCCCCGTGCGGAGGTGTGCCCATGAGCCACCATGCGCCCCCTGCCCCGCCTTTCACAACGCCGCCGGATGCGGAGGCCATCGCCGCCCTGGCCGAACGGGCGGTCGCCGCCATTCCCGAGCGGCTGCGGCGGCATGTGCAGAATGTCGGGATCTCGGTCGAAGACCTGGCAGACGACGAGTTGCTTGCGGAGATGGGCATCGAAAGCGCTTGGGAGTTGACCGGGCTGTACCAGGGCACGCCCCTGAACGAACGCAGCGTGGATGACATCATGCGCCTGCCGGACCGCATCGTGCTCTACCGCCAGGCCATCCTGTTCGAGTGGGTCGAACTCGGCGAGGACCTCTACCGCCTGGTGCGCAACGTGGTGATCCACGAGATCGCCCACCATTTCGGCTTCAGCGACGCCGAGATCGAGGCGCTGGAACAGGAGATGCGCTAGGGCCGCGTCGCCGTCAGCCCGCCATCGACGACAATCTCGGTGGCGGTGATGTGCTTGGCCTCGTCGCTGGCCAGGAACAGCACCGCATGCGCCACGTCCCAGCCATCGCCCATCTGGCCGATCGGCACGCGAGCATTGCGCTCGGCGATCAGTTTCGCAGCGTCGTTGCCGCCGATCTGGCGGGCCAGGCGCTCGGAGACCAGCGGCGTGTTCATCAAGCCGG
>JANXSA010000263.1 GCA_025352915.1 Rhodospirillales bacterium
CCCCTGGCGGGTCTGGGCAGAGCCCAGCCTTCCCTGATTCCCGCCCCCGCGAATCGATCCCCGCTTGGCGCGCCCCCGCCGAAAGCCTATGTTCCCTCAACGTTCTCGCAGGAGGTGTTGCCGCCACGCATCAGATACCTATATTGTGTAGGGGCTTGGCTGCCATCCCCCACATCTAGTGTAATTTCAATTGACGCCCGCAAGCCTTTGGGCAGGATGGGGTTACGGGGTGTTCATCCCCGCGTCGCGTCGAGGGGGCCAACCGTGCTTGATGTCGTCCAGTTCCAAGGCCACCACCAGGTCCGCGTCGATCGCTCGCGCGACGCCCTGATCACCGATTTCGGCCGCGCCACGCTCGACGACCGCTACCTCTTGCCCGGCGAGTCATACCAAGACCTCTTCGCCCGCGTCTCCAGCTTCTACGGCGACGACGCCGGCCACGCCCAACGCCTCTACGACTACATGTCCCGCATGTGGTTCATGCCCGCCACCCCGATCCTGTCCAACGGCGGCACAACGCGCGGCCTGCCGATCTCCTGCTTCCTCAACGAAGCCAGCGACAGCCTCGACGGCATCGTCGGCCTGTGGAACGAAAACGTCTGGCTCGCCTCCAAGGGCGGCGGCATCGGCTCGTACTGGGGCAACCTCCGCTCCATCGGCGAAAAAGTCGGTCAAAATGGCAAAACCTCCGGCGTCATCCCCTTCATCCGCGTCATGGACAGCCTCACCCTCGCCATCTCGCAAGGCTCGCTCCGCCGCGGTTCCGCCGCCGTCTACCTGCCGCTCAGCCACCCCGAAATCGAGGAATTCATCGAACTCCGCCGCCCCACCGGCGGCGACCCAAACCGCAAGGCGCTCAACCTCCACCACGGCATCCTCATCCCGGACGCCTTCATGCGCGCCGTCGAAGCCGACGAGGAATGGGCCCTCACCTCGCCCAAAGACCACGCCGTCATCCGCAAGATCAGCGCCCGCTCGCTCTGGATCCGCATCCTCACCGCCCGCGTCGAAACCGGCGAGCCGTACCTCATCTTCTCCGACCACGTGAACAACGCCCGCCCCGAACACCACAAACTCGCCGGCCTCGAAGTCAAAACCTCCAACCTCTGCTCCGAAATCACCCTGCCCACCGGCATCGACCAGCACGGCAAACAACGCACCGCCGTCTGCTGCCTCTCCTCCCTCAACCTCGAATCCTGGTTCGAGTGGAAAGACGACCCGCTCTTCATCGAAGACACCATGCGCTTCCTCGACAACGTCCTGCAGGACTTCATCGACCGCGCCCCCGAAGGCATGGAACGCGCCAAATACGCCGCCCACCGCGAACGCTCCGTCGGCCTCGGCGTCATGGGCTTCCACTCGTTCCTCCAGGCCCAAAAAATCCCCTTCGAAAGCGTCATCGCCAAGGTGTGGAACAAGAAAATCTTCAAACACATCCGCGAACAAGCCGACACCGCCAGCCACATGCTCGCCGACGAGCGCGGCGCCTGCCCCGACGCGCTGGAATACGGCATCCACGAACGCTTCAGCCACAAAATGGCCGTCGCCCCCACCGCCTCCATCTCCATCATCGCCGGCAACGCATCCCCCGGCGTCGAACCCATCGCCGCCAACGTCTTCCTGCAAAAAACCCTCTCCGGCAGCTTCACCGTCCGCAACCGCCACCTGCAAAAACTCCTCGCCGTCAAAAACCAGGACACCGACGCCGTCTGGTCCTCCATCACCACCAACAAAGGCAGCGTCCAACACCTCGACTTCCTCACCGAACAGGAAAAAGCCGTCTACAAAACCGCCTTCGAACTCGACCAGCGCTGGATCATCGAACACGCCGCCGACCGAACCCCCTTCATCTGCCAAAGCCAGTCCGTCAACATCTTCGTCCCCGCCGACGTCAACAAACGCGACCTCCATTTGATGCACTACCTGGCCTGGAAAAAAGGCGTAAAATCCCTCTACTACTGCCGCTCCATGTCCATCCAACGCGCCGACGCCGTCAGCGAAAAAGCCGTCCGCCCCCTGGAATTCACCGGCCTCTCCGCCGCCAACCACCCCTCCAACGACCAAGGCATCCTCCCCCTCGTCGCCGGAGCCCCGCGCGCCGGATCGACCGATTACGAGGAATGCCTCGCCTGCCAGTAAGCCAAGCGGCAGCAAGGCGAGGGCGCTGCCCTTGACCCGCTGGGGCGTCGCCCCAGACCCCTTCCCGCCGTCATCCTGAGCAAAGCGAAGGATCCACGCTTCTTCTCCTGCCACCGAAGCTTGGCCCACATTGCATGTGTCAACTGCAACAGGCGTTGGTACGAGGAAGGCCTCAACCCGCCACTTCCGCAAATGCGACGGCAGAGAAAGAGTTGCATGGCCACGGAGTTCACCCCACGCATCGACATCCTCCCCCCACCCCAGCGTCGCCTATGGGTGAACTCTCCACACTGCCTCCGGAATTTGTGCTGTACGGCGGCACCGCCATTGCCCTCCACCTCGGCCATCGCGAGTCCGTCGATTTCGATTTTTGCAGCAACAAACCGCTCGATCCCGCGCACCTCGTTCCCGCCATCCCCTTCCTCGTCGGCGCAATCGTCACCCAGCGCGAGCCGAACACCTTCAGCTGCACGGTCGATCGCGGCGGCGTGGTAAAACTGTCCTTCTTCGGCCTGGCCGGTCTTCCGCGCCTCTCGCCGCCGCTCATCGCCCAGGACAACGGATTGCAAATCGCCGCGCTGCTCAATCTCGCCGCCGCCAAGGCCTCCGTGGTCCAGCTTCGCGCCAAAGCAAAAGACTACATCGACATCGACGCATTGCTGACCGACGGCCGAATAGATTTACCAACAGCACTTGCCGCCGCCCGCGCCATCTACGGCGAACAGTTCAACCCGCAAAACACCCTAAAAGCCCTGTCCTACTTCGACGACGGCAACCTGGCGCGCCTGCCCCAGCCGACCAGGGACCGCCTGGTCAAAGCCGCGATCGCCGTCAACCTCGATCAACTGCCAAAAATCGCCGCCGCCGCCCGCAGCACCAACTCCGGCCGCGCGCCATGAAGCCCATCCCCCTAACCCCCGACACCACAGCCCTCGCGCGCCGCCTGATATGGTTCGAGGAACCGCAAGAGGCCTTGTCCGATACAGCCCGCTTCGTCGCATACGCCCTGGCGCGCGCAACCCACGAGGACATGAAAATCCTGCGCGACATCATATCCGACGACGACCTCCGCGAGGCGCTCGACAAAGCGCCGCCAGGCATCATCGATCCCCGCTCATGGGCCTACTGGAATGCCAAGCTGGGGCGCTACCCCACTCCGCCAATGCCGACGCGCCAATTCGGCTAATCGGACCAATCAGCCGATGTCAGCCATCAGAATGAAAAGCCAAGCACTTCCTTTTGTGATCAAAAAAAAGCAAAAAAATATCCACTTGCCTGCGGAGACACCCAGACTCTTGGGTAAATGCGAGGGCTCTGCCCTCGACCCGCTGCGACCGGCGACCCCAGACCCATTTAAACGATGTATCGGGTCAGTCGAAATCTCAAGCGAATGAAGCTATGAGCATGAATCAAAACTTCTGTAAGTGTCCGTCCGGAAAGTCTCCCGGTTGAGGGCCGGTGAGGCCTTTTTGGTGCCGGGAAGGAGGAAACGCCGCCCCGATGCAGGGACATCGGGGCAAGTTT
>JANXSA010000362.1 GCA_025352915.1 Rhodospirillales bacterium
CTGGTCCAGGATCTCCTTGGTCTGGCCGCGGACGTCCTTGCTGGTGTCCTTGGCGGTGCAGCCCTGGACATAGACGAAGCCGTGGTACTCGACCGCCTTGGACAGGATGGCGTTCGGCTCGGTGCGGATGATCTTGCTCATCGTGGGCTCCCCGGTGTTTGTTGATGGCTCGTTTCTACGAGCGCCCCGGCATCGCTGCAAGCGGCGGGTGCCCCCCGAGGGCTGCAAGCACCACCGGCTTGCCGAAATGATCTGGGTCAAAGCCGCGGGCGAGCGCCGGGCGGGGCAGGGCTGCGGGATTTCTTGCGTCTGTCCCTTGCTGGCAGCGCCGCGCGGAGGCAATGTGCGCCGGCAAGCGGCATTTGCGGACGGCGCGTGAACGCGTGTCTGCGGCTTTGTCATGTCGCATCCTGATTGGCCGACGCCGCCATAGTGATGCAGTATAAGGATGAGTGCATGCGCCTCGCGATCCTGAAGGAACGGTTCGCGTTCGAGACGCGTGTCGCCGCCACCCCCGACACGGTGAAGAAACTGGCCGCCCTCGGCCTGACCATCGCTGTCGAGGCCGGTGCCGGCCAGGGTGCGGCGATCTCCGACCAGCAGTTCCGCGAGGCTGGCGCCGAGATAGCACCCGATGCCGCCAGCCTGCTCGCCGGTGCCGGGGTAGTGCTATCGGTGCAGATGCCGGGCGAGGCCGAGCGGGCACTGATCCCGCGCGGGGCGCTGTTGATCTGCATCGCCAATGCGCTCGCCACCCCCGATATCGTGCCCGCGCTGGCCGCCGCCGGGATCGATACCGTGGCGATGGAATTGCTCCCGCGCATCACCCGGGCGCAGTCGATGGATGTGCTGTCGAGCCAGGCCAACCTGGCCGGCTATCGCGCCATCATCGATGCGGCGGCCGCCTTCGAGCGCGGCTTTCCGATGATGATGACCGCCGCCGGCACGGTGCCGCCGGCCCGCGTCTTCGTGCTCGGCGCCGGTGTCGCCGGCTTGCAGGCGATCGCCACCGCCCGCCGCCTGGGGGCGATCGTCAGCGCGACGGATGTGCGCCCGGCGGCCAAGGAAGAGATCAAGTCGCTCGGCGGCACCTTCATCGGCGTCGAGGATGACGAGACCGCGGCCCAGAAGGGCGCCTATGCCGGGCAGATGAGCGAGGCCTTCCTGAAGAAGCAGGCCGAGCTGGTCGCCGTCACGGTGGCCAAGAACGACATCATCATCTGCACCGCGCTGGTGATGGGCCGCCGCGCGCCGATCCTGCTGACCGCGGCGATGGTCGAGAGCATGAAGCCCGGCAGCGTGGTGATCGACCTGGCCTCCGACGCCGGCGGCAATTGTGCGCTTACCGTGCCGGGCGAGGCGATCACCACGCCGGGCGGGGTCAAGGTGCTGGGTTTTCGAAATTGGCCCGGCCGCATTTCGGTGGCGTCCAGTGCGCTCTATGCCCGCAACTTGCTGACCTTCCTGACCAGCTTCTGGGACAAGGAGGCGCGCGCGCCTAAGCTGCCAGAAAGCGACGAGATCGTGCGCGGCACGCTGCTGACGCGCGGCGGCGCTGTGGTTCATTCGCAATTCGCGCCCAAGGCGGCCGCGTGATCCGACCGGAGACCATGCCATGACTCCCGCCCAACTGGCCGACCAGGCCGCCGCCCTCGCGCAGAATTTGCGCAGCTTTGCCGATGCCGCCGGTCCGGTGGCCGAGGCGGTGCAGCCGTTCATCTTCCTGCTGGCGATCTTCCTGATGGCCTGCTTCGTCGGCTATTACGTGGTGTGGAACGTCACCCCGGCGCTGCATTCGCCGCTGATGGGTGTCACCAACGCGATTTCCAGCGTGATCGTGGTCGGCGCGATGCTGGCCACCGGGTTGGCCGAGAGCGGCTGGGCCCGCACCTTCGGCTTCATTGCGGTGCTGTTGGCCTCGGTGAACATTTTCGGCGGCTTCCTGGTGACCCAGCGGATGCTGTCGATGTTCAAGAAGAAGGCCTGAGAGATGTCCGCCAGCCTCACCTCGGCCGTCTATCTCGTCGCCGCCGTCCTGTTCATCCTGGCCCTGCGCGGCCTGTCGCATCCCGAGACGTCCCAGCGGGGCAACCGGATGGGCATGATCGGCATGGCGATCGCCATTGCCGCCACGCTGTTGCAGCACGGCATGTCGGTTTCCGGCTTCGGGTTAATTCTGCTGGCACTGGTGATCGGCGGCGGTATCGGCACGGTGCTGGCGCGCAAGATCCAGATGACGGCGCTGCCGCAACTGGTCGCCGCATTCCATTCGCTGGTCGGCCTGGCCGCAGTGTTCGTGGCCGCCGCGGCTTTATACGCGCCGGAGTCGTTCGGCATTGGCCGGGCCGGCGAGGTGCATACCCAGAGCCTGATCGAAATGTCGCTCGGCCTGGCGATTGGCGGCATCACCTTCTCGGGCTCGTTGATCGCGTTTGCCAAGTTGCAGGCGCTGATGAAGGGCAATCCGATCACTTTCCCGATGCAGCACCAGATCAACC
>JANXSA010000410.1 GCA_025352915.1 Rhodospirillales bacterium
CCCGCCACCGACATCAGCACCAACGCCGCAAACATCCGCGGAATCTGTAACCGATACCCCGACTCCAAAACCCGATACGCCAGCCCCGATGCAAAACCCCCCGCTCCCGCCACAAACTCCGCCACCACCGCCCCCACCAGCGCCAGCCCGCCCGAAATCCGCAACCCCGCGAGAAAATACGGCAACGCCGCCGGCAACCGCAAAAGCCTCAACGTCGCCCACCTCCCAGCCCCATTCAGCCGGAACAAATCCAGCAATTCCCCCGAGGCCGACGCCAACCCAATCGCCGTGCTTGAAAAAATCGGAAAAAACGCCACGATCACCGCACAAACCACCAACGCCGCGAACGGATCCCCCACCCACGCGATAATCAACGGCGCAATCGCCACCACCGGCGTCACCTGCAACGCCACCGCCCAAGGCTCGATCGCCGCCCGCGCCCAGCGGCTCGCCGTGATCGCCACCGCCAGCCCAACCCCCAGCACCACCGAAACCGCCAGCGCCACAAACGTCACCACCAGCGTCGACACCAACGACCCCAGCAACACCCCCGGCGCCGCCCAAAACGCCCCCCAAATCGCCACCGGCCCCGGCACCAGATACGCCGGCACCCCCGTCGCCCACACCGCCCCCTGCCACAGCACCAGCGCCGCCACCCCAGCCACCACCGGCGGCCACCTGCTCACGCCATCCCCGCTCTTCACGGCAGGACTGCCCGCAACACCCCAGACACCTCGCTCACCAGCGCCGCATACGCCGGCGAAAACCGCGCCCCCGCCACCAGCGGCGAGCCAATTTCCCGCACAATCCGCCCCGGCCGGGCAGACATCACCACAATCCGCCGCGCCAGAAACGCCGCCTCGTAAATCGAATGCGTCACAAAAACCACCGTGCACCCAACCGCGCGCCAAACCCCCAACAGATCATCCTGCAACCCATGCCGGGTGAACTCGTCCAGCGCCGCAAACGGCTCATCCATCAACAAAACCCGCGGCCGCCCAACCAGCGCCCGCGCAATCGAAACCCGCATCCGCATCCCCCCGGACAACTCCCCCGGCCGCGCCCCCTCAAACCCCGCCAACCCAACCCGCGCCAACGCCGCCTCAACATCCCCCCGCGCCGCCGCCCAACCAACCCCGCGCAACCGTAACGGTAACCAAACATTCTCCGCCGCACTCGCCCACGGCAACAACGTCGCATCCTGAAACACAAACCCAATCTCGCCCGCCCCCGGCGCCCCGCCCGCCCAGCGCAACACCCCTTCATCCGGCGCGTCCAGCCCAGCAATCAACCGCAGCAACGTCGACTTCCCGCACCCCGAAGGCCCCAGCAACGCCACAAAATCCCCCGCCGCAACCTCCAGCGAAACGCCCCTCAGCGCCTCAACCCCATTGCCGAACCGCCGCCCAACGCCGTCGATGGACAAAAAAGTCATGACGAAGAAAAAATCTTCTTTTTGTGAACAAAAAGAAGCAAAAAAACTTCATCCATTAAGAAAAAATCCGTCATCCTGAGCGGAGCGAAGGACCCACGCTTCTTTCTTCCTTAAACGGATAAAAGTTTTTTGGTTCTTTTTTTCAAAAAAGAACAACTTTCTCACCTCTGCACCGCCGCACCCACCACAAAATGCCGCGCCTCCTCCGCGCACCACCAGCTCACCACCAGATGCGGTGCATGAACCGCAATCCGTATCGCCTGCTCCGCCTCGCTCTCGACAAAATGCGTGCACCCCCAGTGCGTCGCCGCCGCGGCTTTATACCGCGCCACCGAATCCAGATCGGTCGAAACCCCCACCGGCCGCATCTGCACCGCCAACCCGCCATGCCCATGCCGCGCCAACCAATCCCGCGTCATCGCCTCATCGCTCTCCGGCCGCCCGGTAATCACCACCGCCCGCGCGGGCGAAAAATCCGGCAACCGCGCAAACGGCGCCAAATCCTGCCGCCGCGCCAGCGCATCGGCCAAATCCGCGTCATACTCCGCCCGCAAGATATCCGGCAAAAACACCCCATCCAGATCCAGGCCCACAAACGGCGCCTCATGCGCCCGATCCGCCGCCTCCCCTTGCGCCCGATGCGCCCGAGCCGCCGGCGTCGCCTCCCCGCGCTCCCACGGCAGCCGGAAATACTCCGTCATCGGATGCGACAAATCCGGCACCAGCCCCGTCGTCTCGGGGTCATGCACAATCGTCAAACTCAGCGTCGCACACCCCGAAGCCGCCAAATCCCCCAGCACCGCCCGCATCGTCGCCCCGGTGGCACAACAATCATCCACCACCAAAACCCGCCCCTGTGGCTTTTCACCGTACCAAACCACCCTGCCGCGCGCCCGCTCCCACCCCACCATGAATAGCGGCAACGCCAACATCGCCGCCGCCATCGTCCCCGGCACCAGCCCCCCGCGCACAATCGCCACCACCGCATCCGGCCGCCACGAAGCCGCCCGATCCATCAGGGCGGCCACCATCCGCTCGGCCTGGTCATAGCCAATAAAATGCGGCGCCCGGCTGGTGTCCAAGCCCTTCCAAGATGTCATAAGTAAAAAATCTTCTTTTTGTGAACAAAAAGAAGCAAAAAAACTTTATCCATTAGAAACAACTTCCTCTCCACTTGGGGGAGAGGGTTGGGGTGAGGGGTAGGCATCAAGACGAGCATCGCCATCCCAATAATAATTTTATGGATAAAAGTTTTTTGGTTCTTTTTTTCAAAAAAGAACATGCTTACTTCTTCATCTCTATCCCTACCCGCTTATTCACAAACCGCGTCGTAAACCCCTTGGAAATATCAATCCCCGGCTTGTAAACCCCCACTGCCACCTGCGAAGCATAGAACGCCGCCCACCGCGCGTCGGTCATCGCCCCGATCCCCATCGTCAGCGCATCCCCGGAATCCACGATCCCGCGCGCCTTCATCACTCCGCGGGCAAAGTCGATCAGGTCCTGCGGCATTTCCGGATTGGCCTCGCGGATCAATTTGTCCCCCGGCGCGGGATCGCCATAGAGATACGAGTACCACCCCTCCAACGACGCATCGATGAACCGCTGCACCAGCTCCGGCCGTCCCTCCACCAGCTTGCGCGAGGTGGTGACGATGTTGGTGTACCCGAGATACCCGGCATCGCTCAGCATCATCACCTTCGGCACAATCCCCGATTCCTTCTGGATCAGATACGGCTCCGAGCTGAGATAACCCTGCTGCACCAGGTTCTTGTTGGCAATGAACGGCGCCATGTTGAAGGTGTACGGCCGGATCTGCTCATCGCTATAGCCATACTTCGCCGCCAGGAACCGCCACCACCCGTTGCGCGTATCCGCCCCGATCGCCACCGGCTTGCCCTTCAGCGATTCGAACGTGTCGCTGCCCACATTGGGATGCGCGATCAGCACCGCCAGCTCCTTCTGGAACACCGCCGCCACCGCCATATACGGCAGCCCCTCGGCCGCGAACTCGATCGCCCGCCCGCCGCCCAGGTTGAAATCCAGGTTCCCCGCCATCATCAACTGCATGTGGTTCACCTGCGGTCCGCCTTGCCGGATCGTCACCTGCAAGCCCCGCTTGGCATAAAACCCGTTCGCCACGGCTTGATAGTATCCGCCGTACTCCGCCTCGGCCACCCAATCGAGCCCGAACGTGATCCGCTCCTGCCCCATGGCCGGATGCGAGATCACCCCGGCTGCCGCCAGCACTGTCATCAGCATCGCTTTCGCCAGCATCATCGGTCGATCCCCCTCACAGGCCCACGCAATGTCGGCAGCATGTTGGTTCCAACGCCGGCTTGTCGAGTGCCGGTGACGACGCTTGCGCCGGCTCGTATCACGTCGCGGGCAAAGGCGTGTCGGACCAATTTCGAGACGATCGTCATGGCGGCGCGTCGTTGTAGTATATTGAGCGAAATCGCTACGCAATAATGGTTCGTCGCGATATGACGGTAATATAATGTATTTAGATTCTTTGTACCTCGACATGAATAGAAATAATCGCTATTCAATATAAATCATCCGCGGTGATAATTCATTGCGGTCCGCGAATTGTACTTAGATTCGAAGGCTGGTCGCACCCCGAGGTGCAGATGTGTGCTGAGCAGCGACCGGCTGCTACAGGAGAAATCCCCATGACCATCCTCACAGTCGGGACCGACAAGGGTTTTGCGACCCTCGCCGGCGCTATCGCAGCTTCATCCGCTGGCGACACGATCCAGGTCGATGCCGGCACCTATACCGACGATTTCGCCACCATCGGCCATGACCTGACCATCCAGGGAATCGGCGGGATGGCCAAACTGTTGGCCATCGCTTCGCCGCCAAATGGCAAGGCCATCTTGACCATCAACGCCAATGTCACCCTCGACCACCTGGAGTTCGCCGGCGCGGTCGTGCCCGACGGCAACGGCGCGGGCATCCGCTACGAGGGTGGCAATCTGGTGATCACCAATTCCTGGTTCCACGACAACCAGGATGGCTTGCTCGCCGCCTCCTCGGTCAACGGCACAATCACCATCGATCACAGCGAATTCAACAACAACGGCACCGGCACCGGCCAGACGCACAACCTCTATGTCAACGACATCGCCAAGCTGACCATCACCAACAGCTATTTCCATGATGTGGCCACCGGCCATGAGATCAAGAGCCGGGCGCGGGAGACGGTGATCACCGGCAACCGCATCATTGACGGCGCGACGCTGGGCGCCAGCTACAGTATCGACCTGCCGGATGGTGGCGCGTCGATCATCACCGGCAACACGATCGAAAAAGGGCCGCTGGCGCCGAACCGTACCTTCATTCACCTGGGCGGCGAGTTGTTCCCTTCCTATCCCAATACCAGCCTACTGGTCAGCGACAATATCTTCGTCAGCCATACCGCCGGGGCGCCGACGGTGCTGCGCAACAACTCCTCGGTGGCCGGCGTGAATGCACCGGCGACGATGTCCGGCAACAGTTTCTGGGGCATCACCGAGGGGCAGCTTGTCCTCGGGTCGGCCACCGTGTCGGGCAACTTTTTTTCTGTCGGTGCCGCCCCGATCCACGACCTTTCGCATCCCTTCCTTGATGCGCCGCCGTGTTTTCGCGCTGGCACGCGACTGGCCACCCCCAACGGTCCGGTGGCGGTCGAGGACCTGGAGCCCGGCGACGAGGTCGAGACCGCTTTTGGCCCGGCGTGTGTGGTGCGGTGGGTCGGAACCCGCAGCCTGGACTGCGCCGGTCATCCGCGTCCGTGGGACGTGCTGCCGGTATGCGTAGCGGCCGGCGCATTCGGCCCCGCGGTGCCGTGCCGCGACCTGTTCCTGTCGCCTGACCATGCGCTGTTTGTCGACGACGCGCTGGTTCCGGTGCGATACTTGTTGAACGGTGCCACCATTCGCCAGGAGGCCGCGGGTGCGGTCACGTATTTCCATGTCGAGGTCCAGGACGCCCGGGGTGATGCCACCCACTCCGTGCTGCTGGCCGAGGAACTGCCCGCCGAGAGCTACCTCGACACCGGCAACCGCGCCGCCTTTGTCAATGGCGGCGGGGCGACGCTGCTCCATCCCGGTTTCGCCCGCGCCGTCTGGCAGAGTTCGGCCGTTGCGCCGCTGCTGCTGTCGGGGCCGCAGTTGAGTGCGGTGCGCCGGCGCCTGGCGCAGCGGGCCGCCATCATGGGCCATCGGTTGACGAGCGATCCCCTGCTGCGCCTGGAGGTAGATGGAACCTGGGTGCCGCAGCTTCCCGGCACCGGGCCCGCCACGTTCCTCCTGCCCGCAGGCGCGCGAATGGCGAGGCTGCACTCACGCAGTTTCGTGCCCGCCCATGTCATCTCCGACAGCACGGACCATCGCCGCTTGGGTGTCGGTGTCACCCGCGTGCGGCTCGACGACCGCGCGGTAGACCTCGCCGCGCTGGGAGAGGGCTGGCACGCGCCGGAAATCGGCCATCGCTGGACCGATGGAGCCGGGCGAATCGTGCTCGCTGGCGCACGGCGGGTGCAGATCGAAATCGGACTGGACGGGCTGTATTGGCAGCATCCCTCCACCGCCGCGAAGGAGCGACACGCCATCGCGGCCTGAGAGCGGGGCCGGTCTTGCCAAAGGGCCGGCCGCCCGCAACTCTACTGGTATGACCAATCCGACAAACCCCGTCATCTCCTTCGGCCTGGCCGGTCGGCGTGCCATTGTCACCGGTCATCGCGGCGGCATCGGCGCCGCCGTGGCCGCCCTGTTCGCCGCCGATGGCGTCGAGGTGATCGGCCTCGACCTGCCCGAATTTGACCTCTCCGACACCGCCACCATCGAATCCCGCGCGGCAGAACTGATCAAGACGGGCGGCCCGGTCGACATCCTGGTCAACTGCGCCGGCATCACCGTCCTCGGAAGCGTGCTCGAAACCAACCTCGAAGACCTCCAGCGCGTCTTCGCCGTCAACTTCCTCGCCCCCTACGCGATGATGCGCGCCGTCCTCCCCGGCATGATCGCTCGCACGAAAGGCAGCATCGTCAACGTCGCCTCCGACCAGGCACTGATCGGCAAACCCCTCTCGGCGGCCTACGGTGCCAGCAAGGCCGCCATCGCCCAGCTCTCCCGCTCCGCCGCCCTGGACTGGGCCGCCCACAACATCCGCGTCAACGCCATCGCGCCGGGCAGTACCGACACCAAAATGCTCGGCCAGGTCATCATCGAACTGGCCCAAAAATACCCCGCCCAGTTCCCCACCACCTCCACCGCCGCCTACACCGGTGCCGTCCCCATGAAACGCTTCGCCGCCCCCAGCGAAATCGCTGCCGCCATCGCCTTCCTCGCCTCGGACGCCGCCAGCTTCGTCACCGGCGTGATCTTCCCCGTCGACGGCGGGACCACCGCCGCATGAACGGCCCCACTACCCGCCTCGCCGTCGTCACCGGCGGCACCCGCGGCATCGGCCTGGCCATCGCCCGCCGCCTCGTCGCCGACGGTTTTTCCGTCGTTGCCGCCGCCCGCACCCGGCCCGCCGACCTCCCCTGGGCCGTCACCTACCAGAAGCTCGACGTCACCGACCAAGCGGCGGTCGAAACGTTCTTCGCCGAACTCCCCAAGCTCGACCTCCTGGTCAACAACGCCGGCCTGGCAGGAAGCGACGACGCTTTATGGCATGCCATCCTCGCCACCAACCTCACCGGTGCCTGGTATTGCAGCCGCGCCGCTCTGATCCGCCTGCCCGACCGCACCGGCCGCATCGTTAACATCGCCTCCGTCCTCGGCCTGCGCGGCGTGCCGGACCAGCCGGCCTACGTCGCCGCCAAACACGGCCTGATCGGCCTCACCCGCGCCATGGCCATGGCCGCCGCCCCGCGCGGCATCACCGTCAACGCCATCTGCCCCGGCTGGGTTGACACCGACATGGCCACCCAGCGCTACGCCGAAATCGGCATCACCGCCGAACAAGCCGCCGCCGGAATCCCCACCGGCCGCGTCGCCTCGCCCTGGGAAATCGCCGACACCGTCGCCTTCCTCGCCCGCGCCGGGGCGGCCAGCATCACCGGCCAAACGATCGTCGTGGACGGAGGAAGCACCGCCCATGCTTGAACCCCGCATCAAGGCCGGCATCTGGGTTTCCATGGCGCTGCGCATGGGCAACGCCAGCGGCCGTTACGGCGCGGTGCTGCGAAAGGGCGACCCGGACTCCGGCGGCATCCTCGTCGTGCTGCACGGCAGCACGGGCCTGTCGGTACTATCGCAGATGCGCACCGCCGACGGCGAACCCGCTTGGATGCGCGCCACCGGCCCCGCCGCCGTCGACCAGGCCACCGCCGACGCCTATGTCACCCGTCAAACAAGCTTCGACCCCGATCTCTGGGTCCTCGAATTCGAAAGTCCCGACCTGCTCCCCCCGTTCGAGGGCCGCA
>JANXSA010000417.1 GCA_025352915.1 Rhodospirillales bacterium
TCTAAATTCCCGGGGGGTAGATGTCTCATCTTCATTGGCACGGAGGGTATACCCACCTGCTGCGCCATCTGCCTGACAACAACGACGCCGCGATCGTCAGCGTCAACCGTGTTCGCTCCCCGGCGACTATGCTGCATGAGATCCTCCCCCGCTCAACAGCAAAGCCGATCATACACTTTTGGTTGAGTGATGCCTGCAATATCGGAGCTTTGTCATGAGGAAGAGTTTGGACGACGAACCATCCTGTCGATCGCGGCATTGCTGACCGTGACGACATTGGGCAGCTGCGTCATTGACGGGAGGCGATCAGGAAACGGTGGCGGCGGATACCACGGCGGCCACGGCGCGGCGCGCTCAGATGACAATCGGAACGACCACCAAAGATACCGGCCGGACAAGCGGCAGGATCGTCGCTGATGGTGTCCGGATCACCATACCATGATCCGACGCCAAGGACGCTGACCATGGGCTTGGCCTGATCCCCTGGCTGATATCGTTCAATGCGGCGGTGGCGGCTAGCAGCGGTTCCACGGCTGACGCCTTGGCTGGATCTGCCGTCGACGCTCGGGAACTGCCGCGATACGACGCGACAAGCCACAAACGGTTGGTTGAGTCCGAATGAGCAGAGGTCGCGTCCGCCAAGGCCAACCCACTCGGTCCAATTCACCGGTCCAGCCACATCGTCCAGCAAAGATTGTCGGCGAGCCGGCGGATCATCAACCCGACGCTGTTCCTGCCCAATCGGTCTGGGCGCTATGCCAAATTCCGGGATGCCAACACAACCACCGAACCCGGACGATCCACGCCGTCTCAAGCCACCCGCGCACCGGTCTCAGCACCCGCACCAATAAGCGGCTGTAGTCCCATCCGTACGACGACGCGATGGGTCGTGTCGCTATCGACGAGTAACAACAACACCGGCCGGGCGGGCAGCGCCTCGCCGTCCAGGCTTGCCGACCCGATGCCCTGCTCCACGCCATCCGGATTTTCGACCGTGATGATGTATCGCGCCGAGCCATGACGCAGCGTCACCTCGAATCCGGGCCAGGCGGCGGGAATGCAGGGGTCGAGATGAAGCTCGTCGCCACGCCGGCGGAGGCCGAGAATGCTCTCCAGGCCGGCCCGCTGCATCCATCCCGCCGAGCCCGTGTACCATGTCCATCCGCCACGCCCCATATGGCCTGGCGCCGCATAGACATCGGCGGCAACAACATAGGGCTCGACTTTGTAGCGATGCACTGCCGCGCGTGTCAGCGCGTGGTTGACCGGGTTCAGCAGCGCGAATAGCGCCATCGCCCGGTCGCCTTGGCCGAGTTCCGCCAGGGCCATCACGGACCACAGCGCGGCGTGGGTGTACTGCCCGCCATTCTCGCGGATGCCCGGCGGGTATCCCTTGATGTAACCGGGATCGAGCGGCGTCTTGTCGAAGGGCGGCGTGAACAGGAGCGCCACACCGTCCTCGGCGCGCACCAGCTCGCGCTCGACGGCATCCATCGCCGTGGCAGCGCGGGCGGGGTCGGCGGCGCCGGACAGCACCGCCCAGGATTGCGCCAGGGCGTCGATGCGGCATTCGTCGCTTGCCGCGGCACCGAAGGGCGTGCCGTCGTCGAAATACCCGCGTCGATACCATGCGCCATCCCAGGCTTCGCCTTCGAGGGCGGCACGCAGGCTCTCGGCATGGGCCTGCCAGGCGGCGGCGCGCGCCAGGTCGCGGCGGGCGACGGCGACGGGGACGAATGTCGCGAGCGCCGTGTGCAGCAACCATGCCAGCCAGACGCTCTCTCCCTGGCCTTTCTCGCCGACACGGTTCAGGCCGTCGCTCCAATCACCGGTGCCGATCAGCGGCAGGCCGTGTGTGCCGACCGCCAGGCTCTGGTCCAGCGCGCGGGCGCAATGCTCGTACAGCGTGCCGGTCTCGTCGGCGGTGGTCGGCTGGAAGAAAGCGTCGTGCTCGTCGGGTTTCAGCACCTGGCCTTCCAGGAACAGCACCTCCGCCTCCAGGACCGCGGCGTCACCGGATACCTCGACGTAGAGGCCGGCGGCATAGGCCAGCCAGACCCGATCGTCGGAGATCCTGGTGCGCACGCCCTGGCCGGAATGCGGCAGCCACCAATGCTGCACGTCGCCTTCCACGAATTGCCGTCCTGCCGCGCGCAGCAGATGCTCGCGTGTCATCGCCGGACGCAACGCGGTCAGCGCCATGCCGTCCTGTAACTGGTCGCGAAATCCATAGGCGCCGCTGGCCTGGTAGAATCCGGCGCGCGCCCAGATGCGGCAGGCGAGCGTCTGATAGAGCAGCCAGCCGTTCAGCATAATGTCCATGGCGCGATCGGGCGTCTTCACCTGGACCGCGTCGAGCAGCGTATTCCACTGGCCGACCGCCTGCATCCGCACCGCCTCCAGGTCGGCGGCGCGGTAGGTGGCGATCAGGCTGGCCGCCTCCTCGGCGCTGCCGGCCTGGCCGAGGAAGCAGACAAGCTCGACCGAGCCGTGCGGCGGCAGCACGATGCGCGTGCGCAGCGCGGCGCAGGGGTCCAGCCCGGCACCCACGGTGTTGCTCCACGGGCGGGTGGCGGCCATCGCCGCGGGGTTGGCGAGGCTGGCGTTGCGGCCGATGAACTCGCGCCGGTCGCCGGTCCATTCGCTCTGGCGGCCGCCGAGGTCGAGGAACGCCACCCTGCTGCCGAATCCCATCGACCACGGGTTGCGCGCAAAGATCGCGCCGGTCGTCTTGTCGATCTGCGTCGTCACGAATGGCAGCGCCGCCGACCGGGACGGTCCGAGCACCCATTCCGCATAGGCGGCGACGCTGAGGTGGCGCACAGCACCGGTGCGGTTGTGCAACACGAGGCGGGAAATCTTGATGGCGGCGTCCACCGGCACAAACTGTATCAGCTCGGCGGCGATCCCGTGCGAGACATGGGTGAACCGGCTGTAGCCGCGGCCGTGATGCGCCACGTAGGTCGCGGCGGGATCGCGAATTGGCGATGCCGTCGGCGTCCAAAGTTGGCCGGTGTCGTCGTCGCGCAGGTAAAGAACCTCACCGGGCGGATCGCTGACCGGATCGTTTGACCAGGGGGTGAGCTGGTTCTCGCGGCTGCTGAGCGACCAGGTGTAGCCGCTGCCCTCGGTCGCCACCTGGAAGCCGAAGACCGGGTTGGCGATTACATTGATCCACGGCGCCGGGGTGGCCTGCCCCGGCCCGAGGATGGTGACGTATTCCTGGCCGTCCTGCGCGAAGCCGCCAAGCCCGTTGAAGAATTCCAGCTTCGGCAGGGGCGCCGCCGGCTCGGTCACGGCGCGCCGCGCGAGCGCCATGGCGGGCGGGGCAACCGGAGGGGGGCGGACATCCATCCGCCGTTCGAGCTGGTCGAACAGGCTGCCGCGTCGCGCCACAAGCACGATTCGGGCCACCGATGCCAGCAGTGCCCAGGTCTCCGCCGGCATCAGGTCGACACGCAGCACGACGACCCGGCCGAGCGGATCGCCACCGACGATGTCGCGCCGCGCCCGGCTGGTGCGCACCATCGTCTCCAGCGCGGCCTGAAGTTCCTGGACATAGGAGGCCTGGCGCTCGTTGATGATGATCACGTCGACCGCCAACTGTTTCATGCGCCAGTAGCCGTGCGCTTGGAGCAGTTCGTGCACGACGTCGAGGTGTTCGGTATCGGCGATACGCAGCACGACGATCGGCAGGTCGCCGGACACGCCCTGGTTCCACAGCCCCGACTGCGCGCCGGCGCCACGGGCAATCACGTCGGCCGCGGGGCGCATGGCGGGCTGGGCATGGATGACGTGCCCGGCCAGGCGCTGGAACAACGCCGCCTGTCCGGCGGAGATGCCGAGATGGTGCAGTTCCACCTGCGCCTGGGTCCAGGCCAGCGTTGCCGCGCGGGCATGGGCGGAGGCCTCGCCGAGGCGGTCGATCGCGTCGAGCAGGGCGGCGCGCGAGCTGGCGGCGGTGGTCCAGAACGTCAGATGGGCCACCCCGCCCGGGGCGATGCGCACGCGGCGGCGCAAGGCGAAGATGGGGTCGAGTACGGTGCCGGTAGTGTTCGACAGGCGTTGCCCGTCGATCAGCGCGATTGGCGCGTGCACATCATGGCCGCGCCCGAGAAAGCGCGCCCGGTCGGTTTCGTACTCCAGGCGGCCGACCGCCTCGCCCTCGACCACGGCGAGATGGGCGACCCAGATCTCCGGCTCAGTGGGATCACGCCGTCGGCGTGTGGCCAGCAGCGCGCCAGTCTCCGGCAGATGCTCGGTCTGCACGAACAGCTTGGAAAAGGCGGGATGCGCGATATCGGTGGCGTGCGGTGCCAGCACCAACTCGGTGTAGGAGGTGATCTCGATCTCGCGCATGCGCGGGCCGGCATTGGTGATCGTCAAACGGCGCAACTCGGCGTCGTCCTCCTCGGAGACGAGCACGACGAGGCTGGTCGTCAGCATGCCGTCGCGGCGGACGAACTCCGCCCGGTCCTCGTGGAAATGCACGTTGTACTCGTCGGGTTCCACGCCGCGGGGCTGGAATCCGGCCGACCACACAGCGCCGTTCGCGGTGTCGCGCAGGAACAGGTAGGAGCCGGAGGCGTCGCAGGTCGCATCCTCGCGCCATCGGGTCACCGCAATGTTGCCCCAGCGGCTATAGCCCGAGCCGGCGGCGGTCAGCATGGTGGTGAACCGGCCATTGGACAGCAGGTGCGTCGCCGGTGCCGGCTGATAGGTCGAGGTGAATCGCCGCACGCCCGCGAGTTCGCCGAGATTCGCAGCACTGGCCGCACGCACCTCCGCCGCCCAGGGCCGCGAGACCGACACATCGCGCGGCATGCGTTCCTGCAACAGCAACTCGGTTGCCTGCACCAGCGGTTCGGTATGGAAGCGCTGGCGCATCAAGCCATCGAACAGCGCATCGGCGATGGCCACGATCGTCATGCCCTGGTGGTGCGCCATGAACGCCCGCACGACCGCCACCTTCTGCCCCTCCGGCAAGCGCTGCGGCGTATAGTCGAGCGCTTCGTAGAAGCCGTACTGCCCGCGCCCGCCCGCCGCCGCCAGCCGGCTGAAATTCTCCGCCGCCGCGTGCGGATCGACCATTGCCGCCAGCGCGGTGGCATAGGGTGCGACGACCTGGTTCTCGCCGAGCCCGCGCTTGAGACCCAGGCTCGGCACGCCGAAATTCGAGTACTGATAGGTGAACTCGAAGTCCCGCACGTTGTAGGCGGACTCCGAAATACCCCAAGGCCGACCCTGCTGCCCGGCATACTCGACCTGGCGGCG
Source organism: Rhodospirillales bacterium (assembly GCA_025352915.1). Lineage (GTDB taxonomy): Bacteria > Pseudomonadota > Alphaproteobacteria > Acetobacterales > Acetobacteraceae > CAMDGX01. The sequence goes on from JANXSA010000417.1 coordinate 5,275, forward strand.
CAGGATCAGCCGGCTGGTCTGGTCTAACAGGCTGCCGGCCGGCGCGCGCATCACCAGCGACGGCATCAGGTATTCGAACATCGATCCGGACCAAGAGACCAGCGCCGCGCCGTGTGCGACGGGAACCACCGCGCGGCCCAGCCGGAACCAGTGCCGGGCCGGAATGTCGCCCTTGGCGATGCCCACGAAGCTGGCCAGCCGCGCCTCGGAGGCGAGCAAGTCGTAGCAGCTGGTGTCCAGCATATCCTCCGGCACCAGGTAGCCGATCGACAGCAGCTTGCGCTCGCGGTCGAGCAGGAAGCCGAACTCCATCGCCAGCGCCATCGCTCGCGCCTGGGTCTCCAACGCATCCAGCTGGCGGTCCCAGCCGCTGCCGGCGGCCAGGTCTTGGCGGTGGGAGTCGATTGTGGCCAGGACCGCCTGGGCCCAGGCGAGCAGCTCGGCTCCCGCGCCGTTGCCGCGCTCCAGGCCCAGCGCGCGCGCCATGTCGACCACGGTGTCCGCGATGCGCGCGAGGTCGGACAGCGTTGCCATCCCGATGTCGGGCAGCCCGGCGGCGAACCGCACCGCCTCAGCCAAACCGTCCAGCGTCTCCTCGAGTTGGCGGGCGGTGACCGTCTGGGTTCGCCGCCCGTCCTGCAATGCACGCTCCTCCTCGCGCAGGATGGCGATGGCGTCCAGCGCGCCGACCAGGCGCGGCCCGATGAGCCTGGAAGCAGCGCGGCCCGGCACGGCGCGCCATTCGCTGCACGTGCTGGCCAGTGCCAGGAGGTGGCCCGCGAGGTTGCCGCTGTCAACCGACGAGACATAGTTCGGGTCTAGCGGGCGCAGCGTGCTGGTGTCGTACCAATTGAGGAAATGGCCACGATGCCGCACCAGGCGTTCCATGGTGGCCAAGGTGGCTTCCAGCCGCGCCACCGCCGCGCCGGTGCTGATCCAGCCGAAATCCCGGGCGCAGACCACGGACAGCAGATACAACCCCATGTTGGTCGGCGAGGTGCGATGGGCCAGGACCGGTCGCGGGTCCTCCTGGAAATTGTCCGGCGGCAGCATGTTGTCGGCCGCGGTCACGAAGGTCTCGAAGAACCGCCAGGTCCGACGCGCGATCAGGCGCAACGCCTGCGCCTCGGCTGCGCGGACCGGCGGTCGTCCGTTCTGCTCCGGCGCCAGGCTGATCCAGTTCGCCACGATCGGCGAGGCCAGCCAGAGCGCCACGAACGGCGCCGCCAGCACCCATGTGTCGCCGCGATCATCCCCAACCGCCGTGCCGACGATCACCAAGACCGCGATCGCGGCAAGCACAAGCGCGCCGGCCATGGTACCGTACATGCCCAGCAGCCCGAGGCGTTGCCCGGCCGACGCCTGGGCGGCTGTGGTCCATTCCAGCAGATGGCGGCGGCTGACATACAGGCGCCAGAGCGTGCGCGCGATGGCATCGCCCATCAGCCAGGCCTGGTGCGCCAGGAAGATCACGTGCAGCCCCGTGAGCGCCGCCGCCATCCACCCATCGGCACCCAGCGCGCGCAGATGGCTGGCCACCGTCACCCCGCCGCGCCGTGGCGGCAGCGCGGCCATCACGGGGATGAAGCTCGGCACCGCGATCATCGCCACGACGAAGACGGTCCAAGCGACTGCCGCGTCGAACGGCATCGCCCAACCGGTGATCAGTGCCAGCAGGGCCAATGGGGCCGACAACGTCCGGCGCAGATTGTCGAGCATCTTCCAGCGCCCGACGGCCGGCATCGCGCCCTCCGGCGCCTCGCCGATCCGCGGCGCGGTACCCACCAGCCATGGCAGAAGCTGCCAGTCGCCGCGCGCCCAGCGGTGGTGGCGCATGGCACCGACGTCGTAGCGGGCGGGAAACGCCTCGACCACTTCCACGTCCGAAGCCAGCCCCGCCCGGGCAAAGATGCCCTCGAACAGGTCGTGGCTCAGCAACGTCCCCTCGGGCACCCGGCCGGCCAATGCCGCCTCGAAGGTGTCGACGTGGTAGATGCCCTTGCCGTTGTAGGAGCCTTCGCCAAACAGGTCCTGGTAGACATCCGACACCGCGGCGGAATAGGGGTCGATGCCGTTGAGGCTGGAGAAGATGCGCTGGAACATCGACCCTTCGCCACCAACCGGCATCGACGGGGTGACGCGCGGCTGCAACACCGCATGCCCCTCGACCACCCGGCCCTGTGCGGGGTCGAAGCGCGGTTGGTTGAGCGGGTGAGCCATCTTGCCGATCAGGCGGCGCACGGTGTCGCGCGGCAGCTGGGTGTCGGCATCGAGCGTCACCACGTAGCGGATGTCGGTGGGGCAACAGGCGGCGATGCCGTCCCGTGCCACGAAGCTGGTATCCACCGCACCGCGCAGCAGCCGATTCAGCTCATGCAGTTTGCCGCGCTTGCGCTCCCAACCCATCCAGCACGCCTCACCCTGGCTCCACAGGCGCCGGCGATGCAGCAGCAGGAAACGCGGGCCGCCCGGTGCGGGCCCATACTGGGCGTTGAGCCGGTCGATCCCATCGATCGCCGCATGCAGCAGCGCCTCGTCGCCGTCGACATGCTCCTCGGCGGCATCGGTCCAATCGGACAGCAAGGCGAAATGCAGGTCGCCCTCGGGGCTGGCGAGATGGTGGATTTCCAGCCGCCGGACATGCTCCTCAATCGCCGGCATCGTCGTCAGCATCATCGGCACGGCGACCATCGTGCGCAGATGGGCGGGAACCCCATCGCGCAATTCCAGCGCCGGCAACTGCGTCGCCCCCAGTCCTGACGTGACAAAGCGATTGACCAGCGCGATCGATGCGTCGAACGCCGGCGCGATGCCCAGGATGGCCAGGAGCGCCACGAATCCACCACCCAACCCGGTGGCCGCCAGCGCCAGCAGCGCTAGCCCGAGCAGCACGATGACGCCGGCCAGGATCAGCGCGACATAGAACCGGATGCCCAGCGCCCGCCCCAGCCGCGCGAGCCGCTGCCGGACCGGCGGACGGTAGCCGATCGAACTTTCGAACGCGCCCCGGCCGCCGTTCAACAGGTGGTATCCGCAATCCGCTTCCCGGGCGGCAGGCCCGTCCGGGGACATCGCGGCAGCACGGCGCGCCGCCGCCACCGCGGCCTGGGCGATCTCAAGCTCGGACTGGCTGGACCCTCGCGCCAGCGTTTCAATGGCGCTGCGATAGAGGTTGCGCGTCGCCAAGTCCATGGCGCGGAAGTCGCCGCCTTCCGCCAGTGCGGCGTCCACCAGGCTGGTGTGCTCAAAGGACTCGTCCCAGTCGACATCGGCCATCCGGCGCAGGCTGGTGATGATGTTGCGCACGGTGACATTCGCCGCCCCCTGGCGCCGATGCACCTCGCGCACCGCGGCATCCACCGTCATGCCCTGGACGAGAAGCCGCTCGTCGAGCCAGGTCAGAGCGGGGGTGATCGTCGGGTCCTCGTCGCGCAACCGGTGCGCAAGCTGCACCGCGAAAGCGTCGGTCAGTGGCGCGCGCTGATGCTCCGCGATCACAACGGCAATTGGCTCCGGCGGGCGCCCGGCCGTGCCTAGCAGGCGATCGGCAAGTGCGTCGGCCTGCTCGCGGGCCAGCCGGTTGACGACGGTCTGTATGGCCAGGCGCCGCAGATTCTCGATCAGAACGATGCGCAAGGTGATCGATACCGCCCAAAGCTCGCCGATGGTCTGAGGTGGTCCCCATCTATTGGACAGGAAACGGGCTGAATTAAGAGAGAGCCCCACCGGTTGTCAGTTCCCCCAGCCGTTCGCGAGGGGCCGTGCTTTCTACCACTTTTCCTGGATCAATT
>JANXSA010000479.1 GCA_025352915.1 Rhodospirillales bacterium
TCGTGGTATCGCGGCTGATCTCGGTGTCGGCGAAGTCCCGGGCCTTCTGCTCCGCAGCAAACAGTTCGACGTCCTCGCGCAGCGAACCCTGGTTGCCCTTCAGCGCCAGGACGTAGTCGGCCTTCTTGTGGCCGGACCGACGCACCGTCGTGCCATCGATGGCGAAGACCCCGGCCGGCATCCCGGTCAACGCGGCGCCAAAAGCAGCACCTCGTCGAGCGGATAATCCACCTTATATTGGGCTGGCACCGCTTGGCGCGGATCAGGCAGGTCATTGAAATGACTCAAAAAGGCCGTTAGCTCGAAAAGCGCACCGCACTCTGTTGCCAGGTCGTCCATCGTCGTCCTCCACACAGCGGGTCAGAGGACAGGCACAGATTCAGCAATTGAGCCGATTGTCACGCGCTTTTTCACCCGATTGCCCTGGACAGCAAGGGAGAGCGTCATGACCAGCGCGATCATCGCGCTGGAACCGGCGACCGAATCCATAAAGGCGGTTCAGCCGCTCGACAGGTCACGCAGCGACGCGCCCATCCTTGAAGCCGCCCGCCCGCGCTTGGGGGCGCAATTCCTGCTGGACCTGCCGCCCGGTGCGCGCGACCGTCCGCCGGAGGGCCGTGGCGATCGCGAGCGCCTCCGCGTCCATCTGCAGGCGTATGCTGCCCTGGATGCGCGTTTGGAAGGTCATGTGGGTCTCACGTCGATATGGCACGCCCTAGCGAAGGAGCGGTGGCGCCTTGACGAAGTGTGTATGAATGCGCACATGAACAGCCGCAATGTGATCAATGCGCTTGAGGCAGACGGGTGGGTGAAGGTGGCGCAGCGCGGCAGCCATGTGCAGCTGAAACACCCCCAGAAGCCTGGTCGTGTGACAGTGCCGTACCCGAAGCGCGACCTGCCGGTCGGCACGCTCCGGAGCATCGAGAAGCAGGCGGATCTTCAGCTGAGGTGATGGCGATGGCGGACTATATTGCATTGATCCACAAGGAATCTGGTAGTGACTACGGCGTATCGTTTCCGGACTTTCCGGGCTGTGTCACTGCGGCCGCGACGCTGGACGAGGCCAAGCGCGAGGCATCTGAAGCACTGGCTTTGCATGTCGAAGGCCTGCTGGAGGATGGAGAATTGCTGCCCGAACCTTCATCCTTGGAGAAGATCATGGCGGATCGTGCCAACCGGGATGCTGTCGCCTTCCTGATGCCGTCGCCGGTGCAAACTGCCCGGACGGTGCGGGTCAACATCACGCTACCGGAAGACATCCTGGGCGAAATCGATCGTGCCGCAGGCCGGCAGGGGCTGTCGCGCAGTGCGTTTTTGGTCCGGGCTGCACGCCGAGCCATGGACAGTGCCGCCTGACCTACACGGTGCCTAATCGCGCGCCGGTTGATCAGGACGCAGACCTTACCGGGACGGTCGGGCTCAACCTGGCACGCGCCGAACGCCGGCCGGCCCGTCGCGTCATGCAACTCATCGGCCAAGTGCCAGGTCACCTCAAGGACCCGGCCATTGACGTCGAAAGACCGGGCGCCACCGGCCAGCAGATCGACGTCCAGCGCAAGCACGCCATCGTCGATCGGTCACTGGTCCCTTATCCCCCAGGAGGCTCCCCATGGCCGCGACCGAACGTATCATCTACCAGCCCTACATCCAGGGCCGGCGCGGCGTACTGACGCCGGGTCAGCCTGTGGCGTGCCGCAACGTTGCGGATGCCGAGCGGCGGGCCGAGAAAGCGGTGGGAAGTGGCATCGTCCTTGGCGCGCACATTGTTCGCGTCGTCGAGGATGAAGATGCTGGTGACTACGGGGAGCCGGAGTTTCTCGGGGCGTATGGCCGAGTTCCCGAGATCGGATGATGTGGCTCTGATAGGCAACGCACTGACGGAAATTCGGCGTCGCCGAGAAGACGCTGAAAAGCGGCATCATCGTTAGCGCGCATATCGTGCGCGTCACGGCCTTGAGGTGGCGAGGACTATGGCGAGCCAGATGTCCTCAATGTCAACGGCAAGCTGCCCGAGATCGCGTGGCCACGGCGGCGGAGCGTCTCACCGGCGAGGCATTGCGGGATTCCGGGCTGGCCTTGCCGATGGCAAGTCTGACGCCGGATTGAGCCTTGCCTTGGTAGACAGCACATTGGGCAATGCCTGTTCCGGCAGGCCGACGATCTCGACTGAGCGGGCTCCAAAAGCGGGCCCGATCTCGTATTTTAGCAGTTCGCGGGTCCACCCCAGACGAGGTGATGCATATTTTATGTCGCCGTGCCCGCTCTCGAACTCCATGCCGTCGTTCACCCGAAAGACCGTGATGAACAGCGTCTCGTTTTTCCGCGACGCGACGGCGTCGCACAGGTATTTTGGATGGGCGCCGGACATATGCAGTTCCCTTGCATGCGTGTGGGAAAAACCTACCACTTCTGGTCAACGACTGGGGCTGACGGGGCTGCAACCCGGATATGCCGAATACGTATCATTCCAGTTCGATGAATATTGTTGAAAAGTGATCTCTCGCATCTTCCAGGCCGGGCGGCTAAACGCCATCTACCTGCAGTCGTTGGGTCCGTCCCGGCCGGCGACGGCAGTGAAGCGAACGTGGAAAGCATCAATCTTGAAAAGACAGAAGAACGATCGGCAGCGGCAATCGCGCGGTTGGAGCGACGACAACGGCAGTCTCTATGGAAACACCCCACAACCGGTGTCCTTCGCATCGTTTTCTGTGACCTCGTCCGCACCTGAGGTCGGTGCGACGGTCAATTGGTACGACGCGCAGAAGGGCTTTGGCTTCGTCGCTCTGGCAGACGGAGCAGGGGACGCCTTCCTGCATGTGAGTGCGTTGCAGGCCAGTGGACTCCAGGCAGTGGCGCCCGGTGCACTTCTCAAAGTCAGGGTCGGAAAGGGTCAGAAGGGCCTGCAAGTCGACCAGATCCTCTCCGTTGCCGAGGGGCCGGTCGTGGCGCAGTCGTCGCGTCGGCCGCAGAGCGGACGCAGCGAGGCACCCGACCGTCCGCGTCGCCATGTGGATCTGAGCGCCACGACCGAGATGGCCGGCACCGTGAAGTGGTACAATGCTGAAAAGGGATTCGGCTTTGTCAGCCCGGTCGGCGGCGGCAAGGACGTATTTGTTCATGCGACGGCTCTCGAACGGTCGGGGCTTGCGACGTTGATCGACGGCCAGTCGGTGCACATGGGCGTCGTGCAGGGGGACAAGGGACCGGAGGCGGCCTCGATCAACCTGAGTTAGGAGAAACCACGCGGCCAGAGCCCGTGAGAGAAAATCGCGGGTCGATCCGTAGATAACAGGCAAGACAATCCATGTCTGCGCCATCCTGGCCCGCGGTCTTGTGCGGCTCCGCGAACGCCAGCGGCGACTCCAGTCAAGGCAAGTATCTGACGCCCCTGGAGAAAGTTCGCTTGACTTCCTGCCCGACCAACGCGGTCACCCGCCGCCCGGCTACGACGTCCAGGATCGCAAGCTGGTGGTGAACGAGGGCGAGGCCGCCGTGGTGCGCCACATCTTCGAGCAATTCGCGCACCTCGGCTCCCCGACCAAACTGGTCACCGTCCTGCGCGCCGAGGCCGTCACCACCAAGCGCGGCAAGCCGATCGACAAGAACGATCTGCATCGGCTGCTGCGCAACCGGGTCTATCTCGGCGACGCGGCGCACAAGGGCGTGGCCCATCCCGGCGAGCACGCCGCCATCCTGACGCAACCACAGTGGGACCGGGCGCAGGCCATCCACACCGAGCCGCCGCGCCGACGCGCCAACACCGCGCAGGCGCAGGCGCCGGCGCTGCTCAAGGGGCTGATCTTCGGGCCGGACGGCCGCGCCATGTCGCCGACCCACACCCGGCGCCGGGGCCGGCAGTACCGCTACTACGTCGGCCAGCGGGTGCTGAAGGAGGGGGCGGACGCCTGCCCCGTCGCCCGGCTGCCGGCGGCGCAGATCGAGGGCATGGTGGTCGCCCAGCTTCGCGCGCTGTTCCGCACGCCGGAGGTGATCGTCGGCACCTGGATGGCCGCGCGGGGCGAAGACAGCGACGTCACCGAGGCGGCGGCGCGGGAGGCGCTGCTGCAGCTTGACCCGCTGTGGGACGAGTTGTTCCCGGCCGAGCAGGCCGAGATCGTGCGGGCGCTGGTGGAGCGGGGCGACGTCGGCGTCGATGGGGCGGAGATCAGGATGCGGGTGGATGGAGTGTCGGGGCTGGTGCGCAGCCTCGGGCAACGGGAAGCAGGCGACCTGGAGGACGCGGCATGAGCGAACCGCAGACCATCACCGTGCGCGTGCCGCTCACCATCCGCCGCCGCGGCGGGCGCAAGGCGATCCTGGCGCCGGACGGCAGCGAGGCCTGGTCCCCGGACCCACGCGTCGATCCCGCGCTGGTCAAGGCGGTGGCCCGTGCGTTCCGCTGGCGCCGGATGCTGGAGAGCGGAAGCTACAGCACCATCAAGGAGTTGGCCGCGGCCGAGAAGATCAACGCGTCCTACCTGTGCCGGGTGCTGCGGCTGACGCTGCTGGCGCCGGACATCGTCGACGCGATCCTCAATGGGCAACAGCCGGAGGGGATGACGCTGCCGGGGCTGATGGAGGGGGTGGCGGTGGAGTGGGGTAGCAATGGGCGAGCTTGACACACCAATTTCGCCATTAGACGGGAACGACGAATTCGCGCATCTTACTGCTGAGCGTTCGAAGAACCACCATCGCACGTCTGCCTGATTTCGGGTTCCTTGTCCCAGTGGCAGTGTGGTCAGCAGATGCATCGGATGTTTTGGGCTAAGGCGCAGCCGACAATTCATGGCGACACGGAAGCTCATCCACTCGTTGCCCACGCGCTCGATGTCGCAGCGGTTGCCACGACTCTGGACCTGAATGTCGGCATGGGAATGGAGGCAAGCACCCTGCGTTTTTTGGTGGCGCTGCACGATATCGGGAAGCTCTCGCGCCCGTCCTAGGCCAAGGTTCCAGCACTGTGGCCGTCGGTCCTGGGTCCCTATCCCGTCGCGCGCCCGCCGCCGGCAGGGCCACGCCACGATGCGGTCGGGTTTCTGTTGCTCCGTGACATTGTGGACGAGATGCTCGCTCCCGTGTTGCCGAGTGGCACTGGGTGGCGACCGAGCCAGCGTGCGCAGCTGTTCGCCGCACTGGCTGGCCACCATGGCCGACCGCCGCCCGACCAGGGCCTTGCCCTGGGCAACGATGTGGTCTGTGACACATGTCGGGTCGCGGCACGCGACTTCGTGACCGCGATGGCCTAGCTGTTCCAACCTGCGCCGTTTGCCCGCCCGTCCGATCCTCGCGACGTGATCCGTCTGGCATGGCGGCTCGCCGGGCTGACGACCTTGGCCGATTGGGTCGGCTCGCAGCAGTCCTGGTTTCCCTATGCGACCGCCGCCGCTGTCGCCGACATCGCATCGTACTGGCACGACCATGCTCTGCCGCAGGCCGCGCATGCGGTGCAGCAGGCGGGTCTCGCACCAGTGCCTCCGTCGAAGTGGCGCGGCCTGCGCGGCCTGTTTCCGTCAATTGAGAAATCCTCGCCGGTACAGGCATGGGCCGAGCAGGTTGCCCTGCCTGGCGGCCCGGTCCTGGCGGTGATCGAGGACGTGACCGGCAGCGGCAAGACCGAAGCTGCGGTGACACTGGCGCATCGGCTGATCGCCGACGGCCGCGCGCAGGGGATCTTTGTGGCGCTGCCGACGATGGCGACGGCCAATGCGATGTTCGGCCGGCTATCAGGCGCCTACCGTGGATTGTTCGATGCAGGTGCAGATCCGTCGCTGGCCTTGGCGCACGGGTGCGCCGATCTCGACCCGCGATTCAGGGCGGCGATGGACGCGGGAGCACCCGCGCAACCCAGGCACTCCCCCAGCGACCCCGCCGACGAAACGGCGGAGGCGCATTGCGCCGCCTGGCTCGCCGAGGACCGCCGGCGCGCCTTGCTCGCACAGGTCGGCGTTGGCACGTTGGACCAGGCGCTGCTGGCTGCGCTGCCGGTGCGCCATGCCCCGCTGCGGCTGTGGGGGCTGGCGGGCAAGGTGCTGGTGATCGACGAGGCGCACGCCTTTGACGCCTACATGCAGCGCGAGATGGTTGCCCTGTTGCGCTTCCAGGCAGCCCTTGGCGGTTCCGCCATTCTGCTGTCGGCCACACTGCCAAAGGCGTTGCGGGCGACGTTGGTCGGGGCGTTCCGTGAGGGGCTCGGCGCGGGGCCGGCCACGTTGGTTGAGACGGGCTATCCGCTGGCAACACTCGTCGGCGCCGAAGCCGTCAGCGAGACACCATGCGACGTGCGCACGGGGCTGGCGCGTCGCGTCGCGGTGACACGGCTCGATGACGACGGGGCCGCCATCGAGCGCATCGTCGCCGCGGAGCAGGCGGGGGCCGCGGTCGCCTGGGTGCGCAACACCGTGGATGATGCGATCGCCGCCGCCGCCGCCCTGCGCGCACGCGGCGTGGACGCCCTGCTGTTCCACGCCCGTTTCGCCATGGCCGACCGGTTGCGTATCGAGGCAGAGGTCATGCGCCGCTTCGGCCATGCCGACACATCCGATCGGGCCGGCGTGCTGGTGGCAACCCAGGTGATCGAGCAGAGCCTGGATCTGGATTTCGACCTGCTCTGCACCGATCTCGCCCGCGCCGCCGCCGAGGCCGAGGGCAAACGGATGGGTCAACAGGGCATCGCCGAGCAGAATACGCTGGAAGTCTGGGCCGGCTATAGCGCCTCGCAAGGTCTGTGGGATACCGACCTGCGCACGCCCACCCGGCTGGAGGACCAGCCGCAGGTGACGCTGCGGCTCGCGGTGCTGCGCGACGGCAAGGTCGTGCCCTATGCGGACGACCCCGACCCGCGGCGCGCCTGGGCGCTGTCGGAGGTGCGGATTGCCCGCCACCGGATTGCGTCCTGCCCCCCCGCCGCCCGGGCTGGAGGCAGCGGTCGCGGCGGCACAGGAGCAGTGGGGGCGGTGGGAGCGCGAGGCGGACTCGGTGCATTGTGCCGTGCTGGAGGAAGCTTCAGGTGCGGCACGAATCAATGGGCTCGAAGGCAACGGAAATCCGGCTGCTCTGTCGTACAGTCCCCGTCTTGGATTGAGTGCGGCGGAAATCGGAAACAGCGACAACGATCTGGCTTAACCTGCGACGTGTTGCACATGATGCCCCGCGTGACGCCTGAAGTGAGGGTGCATGCTGAACCTGCTGAATGATGTCTGGCTGCCCGTCCGTCGCCAGAAATCGGGTCGTTGCGCGATTCGGCCGGCGCAATTGTGCGAGTTGCTTGATGATGACCCCGTCATCGCCATCGACTGGCCGCGGCCGGATTTCCGCGTGGCGACCATGGAGTTCCTGATCGGCCTGCTCGCCACCGCCTGCCCGCCCGAGACGGACGACGCGTGGTTTGGTCAGTGGCAGTCGCCACCAACGCCCGAGTCGCTCGATGCGGTCTTCGCGCCCCTTGCCTATGCCTTCGTGCTCGATGGCGACGGGCCGCGGTTCCTGCAAGACCACGACGACCTCGCCTCGGGCGCCGAACCGGTGGGGCGGCTGCTGATCGAAACACCGGGCGAGTCTACCGAGGGCAAGAACACCGACCTGCTGGTGCACCGTGG
>JANXSA010000508.1 GCA_025352915.1 Rhodospirillales bacterium
CGGGACAACGTGTTTGTCGAGCGGCTGTGGTGTTCGGTGAAATACGAGGAGGTGTATCTGCGGGCCTATGACAACGTGAGCGATGCGCGTGCCTCGCTCGGGCGGTATCTGGACTTCTACAATTCCCGCCGGCCGCATTCGAGCCTGGGGGCAAGGACGCCGGAGCAGGCCTATCTCGACCATCTGCCGCAGAGGGTGGCAGCATGAGAGAACTTGCCGCTGCCGTGGTGCCGCTCCGGTTAGGCTGCGCACGCCCTGCGCGCCACCACGGCAGCGGCAAAACGTGCGTATCAACCGGCAGGCGATCCACCTAACGGAACCGAAACGCTGTAGCGAGAAACCGAGCCACCTCTGTGGGGCGGCGGAGCGCGCGGTTTCCGCTCAGGAGATAGTACCTGAGCGGACCGTGGTTTAGCTGGAGAGCATTACCGAACGCCCAGGTTCGGATTAGTGTTCGGCAGGCCGAGCAGCTGGTCGACCTGGGCGACCACCGCTGGCGAGAGTGCCTTGGTGGAGGCGGCGGCAAGCTGGGTGCTGCGGGCCGAGGCAATTGCTTGGCTGCGGGCGGCGGTTTGCGCGGGGGTCAGCGAGGGCATGGCGAGGGCAGCGAGCATGGCATTCTCGTAAGCTGCCATCTTGCCCACCTGCGATGTGGATGCCGCGCTGGCGCGTGCGGAGGGGGAGGCATGGGCGGCGTTGAGGGCGCCGAGCGCACTGGCCAGCGCACCCTGACTGGCATGGGCCTGGCCGCCGCCGCTATGTGCGGCCGAACCGGCGGTGCCTCGGCCGCCGCCGCTGTTGGAATTGGCGTTCGCGTTGGCCGACCCGCCGCCGTGCAAGCCACCGGAATTTCCGCCGGCGTTGCTGCTGCCACTGCCGCCACCCTGGCCACCGCCACCCTGGCCACCTCCGCCTTGGCCACCGCCACCCTGGCCACCGGCGTTCTGGGCCAGAGCGATCCCACCGACATAGCTGGCGCTGGGGGGGTGCATTAGTGGCGCTACCAGCAGGCCTGCGGCGCCGATGGCGACAGCAGTGGCCTTAACAAGTCGACGATATGCGCATGAAGACATAGTAATTATCCCCGTGTTGTGAGTTTTCCGAGATAAAAGTATTTGGCGCAGACCAGATTTTAGGCCACCCTCGATATGATATGGACTGCAATAATGGCATAAATATGCGCAGCCACCGGATAGCCTGTCACTTAATTGTGACGGCATGCGGGACGGCGACGTGGATGAGCCAGGGGCGGCGGGGGAAACTAGGCGGGCGTGGAGGCGTGGGGAATGGGAATCATGTGAAATTATTCCTAATTGTGACCCCTTGGGCTGAGAGGGTATCTTATACCAATCCAGGTTCGGAAGAACCCATGAAGCAAGGCAAGGCCAGGGCTTTGCCCTGGACCAACCAAGGGCCGACGGCCCTTGGAACCCATTATTTTTCAATAAGATAAGGTCCAGGGGCTTGGCCCCTGGCGGGTCTGGGCAGAGCCCAGCCTTGGCTATCTTGATCGGTCATTCATTCTGATGGTTGGTATTAATGATTTCGCATATTAATTCGGCAGTGAGGTGGGGTCAAGTTTCGCGCGAAACGCTACTTCGCCCTACCCTTATTTTAGAAAATGATATCAACGTGGTCGGGACTTTTAGCTGGGGTCGCGGTTCGGCGCGTTTTCACAGTGCTGGTGATCAGGTCAGCATTCGAAGCGAGGAAACTGGCCAAGCCTGATGACCCGAGGTTGGTCGCGGCTTCGAAGAAACACTTCGAGCCGGCGTAGACCCTGCCGTCGGCGATGCCCTCGCGGCGGCACGGCGAGCACATCGCCGGTCGCATGGCGAACAGCGCGATCACGGGTCCGCAGGCATTGATCGTCGCCGGGAACCGGGCTTATCGTTCACCCAAGATGCCCGGATGGGACGGGCATATGGGAAATGTGGGATCATGCGTGCCGGACCAGTTGGCCCCCGCGCCCATCCGGCTAGTCCTTCGCCGGGCGGACGGTGAGGCGGAATGTGGTGTCCTTCACCAGGAAACGGCGCGCCGCCTGCATGACCTGGTCGGCCGTCACCGCGTCGGTGCCGCTGATCAGGTCGCGGATGCTCTCGAACTGCCGGGCGTCGGCCTGGGCGGCGGAGAGGGCGGAGACCCAGTAGCTGTTGTCGCGCAGCCATTTGATCCGCTGGTCGAGCATCGGGCGCTTGACGCGTTCCATCTCGTCTTGCGTGGGCGGCGCGGCCTGGAGAGCTTCGACAAGGCGGTCAAGCTCGGCGTGGAAAGTGTCAAGCTTGTCCACCGGGGTTTCCACCTGCGCATAGACATAACCGAAGCCGGCGAAGGTGCGGGACGTGCTGGTGGACACCGAGGGCGAGTAGGTGACGCCCTCGGCCACGCGCAGCCGGTCGGTGACGCGGGTCTGCAGGATCGCGGCGGTCACGTTCACCGTGC
>JANXSA010000535.1 GCA_025352915.1 Rhodospirillales bacterium
TGCACGTGAAGGGCGGCGCCTTGGGCGTCGACCGGGCCGCCGATGTGGCCGGGCTGCGCAGCGTCGTGGGGCTTGGCCGGATGCTGGCGCACGAGATCAAGAACCCGCTGGCCGGTATCCGCGGCGCGGCGCAGCTGCTCAAGAGCGGAGCCAAGGCCGACGACGCGCCCCTGGCCCAGCTGATCGTCGACGAGACCGACCGCATCCGCCGGCTGGTGGACCGCATGGAGGCGTTCAGCGACGACGCCGTGCCCAGCCGCGACGCTGTCAACATCCATGAGGTGCTGAACCGGGTGCGGGCGCTGGCCGCCAATGGCGTGGCCGACGGCCTGGTGCTGCGCGAGACCTATGACCCGTCGCTGCCGGCGGTGTGGGGCGATGAGGACCAGCTGATCCAGGTGTTCTTGAACCTGGTCAAGAACGCCGCCGAAGCCATCGTCCAAGGCGAAGTCCAGCACGGCGAAATCCAACTGATGACCGGCTTCCAGCACGGCGTCCGCCTCGCCGTCCCCGGCACCGACACGCGCCGCCATCTGCCGCTGTTCGTCACCGTGCGCGACAACGGCGTGGGCATCCAAGACGACATTCGCCCTTACCTGTTCGACCCCTTCGTCAGCGGCAAGCCCTCCGGCAGCGGGCTCGGCCTGGCCTTGGTCGCCAAGATCGTCAGTGACCATGGCGGCCTGGTCGAAGTCGAGAGCCGATCCGGCCGCACCGATTTCCGTCTGATGCTGCCGATGGTCGACGAAGAAAGCCGGGATTGAGGCGACCATCATGAGCAGCACCCCCCCCACCATCCTGGTCGCCGACGATGACCGCTCGATCCGCACCGTCCTGACCCAGGCGCTCGGCCGCGCCGGCTATCAAGTGCGCAGCACCGGCACTGCCTCGATGCTGTGGCGCTGGATCGAGGAAGGCGAGGGCGACCTCGTCATCACCGACGTGATGATGCCTGACGGCAACGGGCTGGACCTGATCCCGCGCATCCGCCGCCTGCGCCCGGATTTGCGCATCATCGTGATGTCGGCCCAATCCACCCTGATGACCGCGGTCAAGGCGACCCAGCGCGGCGCCTTCGAATACCTGCCCAAGCCGTTCGACCTCGCCGAGCTGCTCTCGGTGGTCGACCGCGCCCTGGCGGTGCCGTCCACCGAGGCGCCGCACACCCCCGCCCCCCCGCGCGACGCCGACGAGAAGCTGCCGCTGATCGGCCGCTCGGCGGCGATGCAGGAAATCTACCGCACCATCGCGCGCCTCACGACCGCGGACCTCACCGTCATGATCAACGGCGAGTCCGGCACCGGCAAGGAACTCGTTGCCCGCGCCCTGCACGATTACGGCCGCCGCCGCGCCGGGCCGTTCGTCGCCATCAACATGGCCGCGATCCCGCGCGAGCTGATCGAAAGCGAGCTGTTCGGCCACGAGCGCGGCGCCTTCACCGGCGCCACCAACCGCGCGCCTGGCCGTTTTGAACAGGCCAGTGGCGGCACGTTGTTCCTCGACGAGATCGGCGACATGCCGTCCGAGGCCCAGACCCGCCTGCTGCGCGTGCTGCAAGAAGGCGAGTTCACCTCGGTCGGCGGGCGTAGCGCGATCCGCGCCAATGTCCGCATCATCGCTGCCACCCACCGCGACCTGCGCGCCGCCATCCGCCAGGGCCAGTTCCGCGAAGACCTGTTCTATCGCCTGAACGTCGTGCCGATCCGCCTGCCACCCTTGCGCGAGCGTGTGGAAGACATCCCCGACCTCGCCCGCCACTTCCTCGAGCGCGCCCGCGAAGGCGGCCTGCCCGGCAAGATGCTCGACCAGGGTGCGATCGAGGCGCTGCAAACCCATCGCTGGCCCGGCAACGTGCGCGAGCTGGAAAACCTGATGCACCGGCTTTCGGCGCTGTGCCCGGACGAGGTCGTCGGCTCGAACGCGGTGCGCGGTGAATTGCGCGAAATCGACTACGCGCCCGCCGCCGCGCCAGGCGTCGAGCCCGAACTGGTCCAGGAGCCGCTGGTCCGCGCCGTGGAGCGCCACATCCGGCAATTCCTCGCTGCCCACGGCGACGCCATCGGCCCGTCGGATATCTATGACCGCGTGCTGGCCGAGGTCGAGCGCCCGCTGATCCGCATGACCCTGGCGGCCACTCGCGGCAACCAGATCAAGGCGGCGGCGATGCTCGGGCTGAACCGCAACACGCTGCGCAAGAAGATCCGCGACCTCGATATCCCGGTCATCCGCGGCGTCGCCTGACCGCGTGATGGATGCCAACCCGACCTTTTCGGCCGGGACCGGTCCTGCTGGATTGAACCTGCGGGCCCGGCTGTCGCGCCTGACCGAGCTGCTGATGGGCCGCATCGCCACGCTGATCCTGGCCGCCGTCGCCCTGGTGCTGGGGATCGGCACCTTCGCGCTGCTGGCCAGCGGGTTGCAGCGGCCGAACCAGGTCTTCGCCCTCGTCCTGGCCAATCTCGTCGTCGTGCTGCTGCTGCTGGCGCTGCTGGCCGTCCGCCTCACCCGCGTCTGGATGGAACGCCGCCGCGCCGCCGCCGGTGCGCGGCTGCATGTGCGCCTGGTACTGCTGTTCAGCGTCGTCGCGGTCACCCCGGCCATCGTGGTGGCGGTGTTCTCCACCGTGTTCTTCAACCTCGGCATCCAGGCCTGGTTCGCCGAACCCGTCCGCACCGCCCTGCAACAAAGCCAGTCGGTCGCGCGCGGCTATGCCGACGAACACCGCAACAATATCCGCGCCGACGCGCTCAGCATGGCCGCCGACCTGGTGCGCGGCGGGCTGCGCCTGATGTCGACCGATCCGAACGGCTTTCTGAATTTCCTGGGCTCGCAGACCGGGCTGCGCGGCCTGTCGGAATCGATGATCTACGAGCCGCTCACCGGCCAGGTCGTCGCCTCGGCCGGCGGGCTCAGCGGCTTCGAGTCCGAAACCCCGCCGGGCTGGGCCACCGATCTGGCGCGCTCCGGCGA
>JANXSA010000705.1 GCA_025352915.1 Rhodospirillales bacterium
CCGGGAAGGAGGAAACGTCGCCCCGATGCAGGGACATCGGGGCAAGTTTCCGACGCTCCCGGCGCCAAAAAGGCCCGCCGGCCCTCAACCGGGAGACTTTCCGGACGGACACTTAGGGCTGGCCAGTCTGCGTCGCCGCGCCCGCTGACCAGACGGCGCCGGTCATCCGCCGCGCAGGGCGATCAGATGGCCGGCACCGACCGCTACCAGGCATAGCGCCACCGAGGCCAGGACGTTCAGCGCCGCGCCGGTCCAGTCGCCGGCACGGATCAGGTCGAGGGTTTGCAGGCTGAAGGCGGAGAAGGTGGTGAAGCCGCCGCACAGCCCGGTCATCACCAGCAACCGGACTTCGTGACTGGCAAAGGCGGGGTTGGCCGGCGTGGCGGTGCCGGGCATCGTGGCCGTCGCGAACCAGCCGATGACGAAGCTGCCGGCGACGTTGATGGCAATCGTGCTCCACGGGAAATCCCCCCCCCACCAGCGCGCGGCGAGCAGCGTGGCCCAGTAGCGCAACAGGCTGCCGGCCGCGCCGCCGGCGGCCACGGCCAATGTGCCGAGCATGCAATCCCTCCTGTTCGCGGCCCGCGCCACCTATTCTTGATAGGCCGGGGGCGTGCCATCATCCACCGGGCAAAACGGGGGAGCAATCATGCAACTGGCAGGGCAAATCGCGCTGGTCACCGGGGGATCACGCGGCATCGGGCGGGCGACCGCGCTGGCGTTTGCCGCCGAGGGGGCTGATATCGGTTTTTGTCACCTCGCCGATGACGACAAGGCGGCGGAGACGGCGGCGGAAATCCGCGCCTTGGGCCGGCGGGTGGTGCAGCGGGGCTGTGATGTGTCGGACCTGATGGCCGGGCGGGACTTTGCCGCGTGGGTGGCCGAGCAGCTTGGCCCGGTTGATATCTTGTTCAACAACGCCGGCAGCAATGTGCGAAAACCCTTTGAACAGATGACGGAAGAAGACTTCGACCTGATCCTGGACACGCACCTGAAGGGGATGTTCTTCATGGCTCAGAACGTCTATCCCGGCATGGTGGCGCGCGGCCGTGGTGTGATCATCAACATCGCCAGCCAACTGGGCATCAAGGGCGGGCCGGACATCACGCCGTACTGCGCCGCCAAGGCGGGGATCGCCGGCTTCACCCGGGCGCTGGCCTGGGAAGCGGCGCCGAAGGGCGTCCGGGTCAACGCGATCGCGCCGGGGCCGATCGACACCGACCTGGTGCGGCGCAACAGCGCCGAGTGGCGCCGGGCGTTCGAGGCACGGTTGCCGGCCGGACGATTCGGCACCGCCGAGGAGATCGCCGCGACCGCGCTGCTGCTGGCGGGGCCACAGGGCGGGTTCTATGTCGGGGCAACGCTGTCGCCGAATGGCGGCGACGTGATGCACTGAATGCGCAGCGCTGCCAAACGCCGCGTCTTGGGCTAAACCCCTGTCCGGTATGGACGACTCCTCGCATCCCGCCCCGCCTCTGGGCACGACCTTGCCGGGCACGGCCTCGCAAGACTGGCTGCGCCACCGCATGCGCGCGGCCAGGCGCGAGGCCGTGCCGGCGGTGGCGCTCGGGCTGTTGGGCACGATGGCGGGGATTGGCCAGGCGGTCTGTGCCGCGGTGGCGCTGCAGGCGGCGTTGGTTGGCGCCGGGCTGCCGGCGGCGGCGGTGCCGCTGGCGGTGTTTGCCGCGCTGGCGGTGCTGCGCGCGGGGCTCGGGGTGTTGTTCGAGCGGGCCGGGTTCAATGCCGGGGCGGCGGCGCGGCGGCGGCTGCGCAGCGAGGCGCTGGGGCGGATTCTCGCCGCCGGGCCGGCGCTGTTGCGGCGGCAGCATTCGGCGGAGCTGGCATCCGTCGTGGTGGACCGGGTAGAGGCGCTGGACGGCCTGTTCGCGCGCTGGATTCCCGCCGCCCTGCTGGCCGTGGCCGGGCCGGTAATGGTCTTGTTGGTGGTGCTGTGGGTAGATCCCTTCGCCGCCGCGCTGCTGGCCGGGGCCGGCTTGCTGGTGCCGGCGGCGATGGCGCTGTCCGGGCTCGGCGCGGCGGCGGCATCGCGGCGCCAGTTCACCGCGATGACCCGGTTGCAGGCGCGCTTCGTCGACCGGGTGCGCGGGATTGCCACCATCGTGCTGGCCGGCCACGCGGGGGCCGAGGCGGTGGCCCTGGGGCGGGCGGCCGATGAATTGCGGCGGCGGACGATGCGGGTGCTGGCGCTGGCGTTCCTGTCCTCGGCGGCGCTGGATGGCGCGCTGGCGGTGGCGATCGTGGTGCTGGCGCTGCGCTATGTCGCGGCGCTGGCCGACGGCACGCTGGTGCATCCCGGCGATGCTCTGCTGGTGTTGCTGCTGGTGCCGGAATTCTTCGCCCCGCTGCGTGGATTTGCCGCCGCCTACCAGGACCGCAGCCATGCCGGGCCGGCGGCCGAGGCACTGGCCGCCTTGCCGCCCGAGCCCGCTGTGGCGGCCCCGCTGCCGATCCGCAACGTCGCCGCGCGCGGGGTTGCGGTGGCGTTCGAGGATGTGACCTTGACCTGGGATGCCAGCCGCGGGCCGGCGCTGGACGGGCTGTCGTTTCGCGTGCCGGCGGGCGAGACGCTGATCCTGACCGGGCCGTCCGGCGCCGGGAAATCCACCGTGCTGGAGATCCTGCTCGGCTTCGTGCGGCCCAGCGGCGGGCGGGTGACCCTGAACGGCGCGGATATCGCCACCCTGGTGCCGGCGGCGCAGGCCCGTCTCGTCGGCTGGATCGGCCAGCGCCCGGTGCTGTTTTCCGGCACCATCCGCGATAATATCCGGTTTGCTCGCCCCGAGGCGAGCGATGCCGAGATCGAGGCGGCCGCCGGTTTCGCCCGGCTCGACAGCGTCGCCGCCACCTTGCCGCAGGGGCTGGACACGCCGGTGGGCGAGGGGGGGCACGGCCTGTCCGGCGGCCAGGCGCAGCGTGTGGCCATCGCCCGTGCCTTCCTCAAGGATGCCCCGTTGCTGTTGCTGGACGAACCGACAGCGCATCTGGATCCCGCCACCGAGGCCGAGGTGCTGGACGGCC
>JANXSA010000706.1 GCA_025352915.1 Rhodospirillales bacterium
CGGACCCCTGGTGGGGTCCGGGGCAAAGCCCCGGCTTTCTTTCTCCCCAGGCGCTCACAGCTTGTCGCGGAAGCGTTCGACGGCGGTGATCAGGGCGCGGCGGCTGCCGGGTTCGAGGGCGGAGTGTCCGGCGTCGGGGAGGTTGGTGAGGCGGGCGGCGGGCCAGGCGGCGGCGAGGGTCAGGGCGCTGGTGGGGGGGCAGACCATGTCGTAGCGGCCTTGGACGATATCGGCGGGGATGGTGGCGATGCGGTGCATGTGGGCCAGCAGGCCGCCGGGGGGGAGAAAGAGGTCGTTGACGAAGTAGTGGGCTTCGATGCGGGCGAGGCCGAGGGCGGTGCGGTCCTGGGCGAAGCCGGCGACCATTTCGGGGCTGGGGAGGAGGGTGGAGCAGGAGCCTTCGTAGACGGACCAGGCGCGGGCGGCGGGCAGGTGGATGGCGGGGTCGGGGTCGTTCAGGCGGCGCAGGTAGTTGGCCAGGAGGTCGGCGCGTTCGGGTTCGGGCAGGAAGGAGGTGAAGGCGGCGTGGGCTTCGGGGAAGATCGCGGCCGCACCTTGCATGAACCAGTCGACCTCGGCCTGGCGGCCGAGGAAGATGCCGCGCAGGACGCAGCCGGCGACGCGGTCGGGGTGGGCCTGGGCGTAGGCCAAGGCGAGAGTTGAGCCCCAGGAGCCGCCGAAGAGGAGGAATTTTTCGACGCCGAGGTAGCGGCGCAGGGTTTCGATGTCTTCGACCAGGTGGGGGGTGGTGTTGGCTTCGAGGCGGCCGAGCGGGCGGGAGCGGCCGGCGCCGCGCTGGTCGAAGATGACAACGCGCCAGAAGGCGGGGTCGAAGAAGCGGCGGTGGATGATGCCGGCGCCGGCGCCGGGGCCGCCATGGAGGAAGAGGACGGGGACGCCGCGGGGGTTGCCGACCTGTTCCCAGTACATGGTGTGGCCGTCCGGCAGCGGCAGGAAGCCGGTCTGGAAGGGGCCGATCTCGGGGAAGAGGTCACCGCGGGGCATGGCGCGATCCTATACGGGCGAGGTTGTTGGCCGCTAGGGCGTCTTGTCGCGGAGGACCTGTTGCAGGTCTTCGTCGATCGCCGCGAAGTCGATGTCGTAGTGGGCGCGGGCGACGTCGCGCCAGTCGACCAGGTCGATGACGCGGGCGGGGTTGTCGCGCAGCAGTTCGCGTTTGATGAAGGGGAAGCGCACTTCCATCATCTGGCGCCACAGTTCGGCGGTGGGGTTCATCGGCACGCGGTGCGAGGCTGAGTACAGCACGTGGGTCAGGTGGGTTTTGCGGTTGATGACGAAGGGGTCGGTTTCGTCGGGGGTGTCTTTGTCTTTTTTGACCAGGGGGGACGGGTCGATGCGGGCGACGAGGTCTTTATAGGGGTAGAGGGCGGCGCAGCTCAGGCCGTATTTCAGCATCGTGCGGGTCATGCCGACTTCGTAGTTGACGATCACCCAGAGCTTGTTGCGCACCGGGCGGACCGAGCGCCAGAAGATGCTCCAGCCTTTGCTGGCCAGGGCTTTGGGGCCGACGGCGATGAAGAAGGATTGCAGGTGGTAGCGGTTCTGGTAGCTCTCGGTGGCGCCCCAGGCATCGGCCTGGGAGAAGTCGATGCGGTCCAGCATCGGGGCGAGGTCGGTGAGTGGGCCATAGACGCTGTCGTTCAGCACCAGCAGCAGGTCGGTGGTTTCGGGTTTGGCGTCGGCATGGCGCAGGCCGTCGCGCATGGCACCGAAATCGTAGCCGAGGTTGCGGCGGATCAGGATGGCGGCACAGAGCGGCCGGAGCGCTGTCTTGGCGTGCTCGGTCAGCTTGGCGGAATTGGTGACGAAGACGATGTCCAGGCCGTTGTCGTGCAGCGCCTGGAGATACGGCAGGAGGTAGCGCTGGACCTCGCCGGCGGGGTCGAAATGGACGAAGACGGCGATGCGGCGGCCGAGCTTGCGGCCGTTGGTCCAGGTTTCGATGACCTGGTTCGGGCTGCGCAGGAAGCTGCGGAAATACGACAGGTAGGCGAGGGCGAGGTAGTAGCGGAAGCGCCAGCGCCGGAAAAAATCCTGGACGGTGTTCAGGATGCTCTTGAGGAAATCCATTCTGGGGGCCGCCATCCGCCGCTGTTGTTGGCCGCCGCCACACCGTCAGGCGGCGGCGGACCGGGAGCGGTATAGAGCGCCGCGCCGGCCGGGCCAATGGGCGATCGCCTCGATGCGAAGCCACGTGGAACTCAGGGAAAGGCTAGGGGCAGGAAGATTCTTTTTTTGTGAACAAAAAGAAGCAAAAAAACTTTATTCGTTTTCGAAGACGGCATGTATTGTGGGGATTACTCCTCGCCCCAACCCTCTCCCCCAAGAGGAGAGGGAGTCCTGCTGTAATGGATGAAGTTTTTTTGCTTCTTTTCGTTCACAAAAAGAAGAATCCGCTTTTTCGCGTTTTGCACGCGGACGGAGCACGAACTGGGCGTTTACAGGCCGGCGCGGACGAGTTCGTCGAGCAGGCGTTGTTCGGTCAGGATTTGCGGCAGGATCACCGGGGGGGCGCCGCGCGGGGGATAGAGGACATAAAGTGGCACGCCGTCGCGGCCCATGGAACGTAGATATTCGGTGATCGCCGGGTCGCGGCGGGTCCAGTCGCCTTTGAGATAGGTGATGCCTTGGGCCGCGAAGGCCGCCCGGATGGCGGGTTGGCTGAGGGCGACCTGTTCGTTGATGATGCAGGTGACGCACCAGGCGGCGGTCATGTTGAGGAAGATCGGCCTGCCTTCGGTGCGCAGGGCGGCAAGGCGGGCGGGGGTGAAGGGTTCGGTGGAGTCGGCGCTGCTGGCCGGAGCGGTCCCGGCAGTGGCGGTCCCGGCAGTGGCGGGGGGCGTGGTCGCCAGGGTGGAGAGCAGGCCGATGGCCGCGATTCCAGCGGCGACCGCGGCGGCGGCGGCGAGGCGGCGGCCGAGGCCGATGCGGTGCTGCGCCAAGCTGGTGGCCCACAGGGCGAAGGCGATCAGCACGGCGCCGCCGGCGGTGGTGAGCACGCCGGTCGAGCCGGCCTGGAGGCTGGTGACCCAGAGCAGCCAGACGGCGGCGGCATACATCGGAAAGGCGAGCGCCTGACGCAGCACGGCCATCCAGGGCCCGGGGCGCGGCAGGCGGCGGGTGATCGCGGGCACGGTTGCGAAGGCGACGTAAGGCAGGGCAAAGCCAATGCCCATGGCGAGGAATCCGAGCAGGGTGACGGCCAACGGGGCGGCCAGGGCGCCGGCGATCGCGGCCCCCATGAAGGGCGCGGTACAGGGGGTGGCGACCAGCACGGCGAGCAGGCCGGTGAAGAAACTGCCGGCAGCACCGCCACGGCTTGTGGCGCCGCTGCCGAGGCCGGCGATTTTCTGGCCACCGATCTCGTAGAGTCCGGACATGTTGAGCCCGATGGCGAATAGCAGCCAGGCGGTGGCGGCGACGAAGACCGGTGATTGGAACTGGAAGCCCCAGCCGACCGCGGCGCCGGCGGCGCGCAGTCCGACCAACACGGCCGCGAGCGCCAGGAAGGTGGTGATGACACCGGCGGCGTAGGCGCCCGCCTGGACCCGGGCGGCGCGGCGATGCTGGCTGGCGAGGGCGGCGAGGCCGAGTGCCTTCATCGCCAATACCGGGAAGACGCAGGGCATCAGGTTCAGGATCAGGCCGGCGGCGATGGCGAAGCCGGCAAGTTGCCACAGCGGCAGGGCGGCGGCGGGGGCGATGGTGGGGCCCGGCGCCGCAGTCAGGTCGAGCGCGCTGGTGCGGCCGCCATGGTCGGTGATGACGACGACGCCGTGCAGCCCGGCCGGGTGGCGGAATTCCGGGCCTGGGCGCAGCGCCAGGGCGAGGCCGTCGGCCAGCCTGGTGAGGTCTTGTGGCGCGCTGTGCTCGACCTGGCCCCAGGCGAGCGGGGCGAACCAGGCTTCGCGGACTTGGGTGGCGTCCAGGCCGGGGATGCGCAGGGAGAGCACGCCCTCGGGCGAGATCGTGGCGGCGTTCGGCGGGGCGGGGCGCGGGGTGACGGTGTCGGCGGCGGCGAAGAGCGGGGCTTCTGCGGCTGGGGTTGCTGTGGCGCTTGCGGGCAGGGTGAGGGTGAAATCGCCGTCCTCGGGGACGCAGATGCGCTCGCAGACCAGCCAGGAGGCGTGGACCTGGATGACCAGGGGCTCGGCGCGGAGTGGGGCGGTCGGTGGACCCGCTGGGAGGGTGAGGGTGACGGGAAGGACGACCTCGCCATCGTAGCCATAGCTCATCACCGGGCCGGTCAGGTGGCGCGCGGGGGTGGGCCAGGCGATCGGGCCAGCGGTGATACCGTCGGGCAGGGTGAATTCCAGCTCGGCCGGGGCGCCGGCCTCGCCGGGGTTGCGCCAATAGGTGTACCAGCCCTTCGCCATGCGCAGGCGCAGGGCCACGCGCAGAGTCTGCCCCGCGGTGTGGGTGTCGGTCTCGGAGATCAGGCTGACATCGGCGCGCGGGCTGGAGGCGACAGCACTTTCCAGCGCGTGCGCGGCGGGTGCGACAACGCTCAACAGCAACAGGAGGAGGGCGGCCAGGCGAGCGATCATCGGATTCTCCGCGGCGGCGGACATAACAGAAACGGCGGGCGGTGTCGCGGTTTGCCTGGGGGTGCTATGCGGCACCGGTGACATATGCAGTGACCGACGAGATTGCGCGCGACCTGCCGGTGGCGGAGTGCCTGGCTGCGCTGCATGCCGTGCTGACCGAGGGACGGAATGCGGTGCTGATCGCGCCGCCGGGGGCGGGCAAGACGACGCTGGTGCCTTTGTCGTTGCTGGGCGCGCCGTGGCTGGGCGGCGGGAAGATCGTGATGCTGGAGCCGCGGCGGCTGGCGGCGCGGGCGGCGGCGACGCGGATGTCGTTTTTGTTGGGCGAGGCGGTTGGGGGGACGGTGGGGTATCGCACCCGGCTGGACAGCGCGGTGTCGGCGGCCACAAGGATCGAGGTGGTGACCGAGGGATTGCTGGTGCGGCGGTTGCAGAGCGATCCCGGGCTGGACGGGGTGGCGCTGGTGATCCTGGACGAGGTGCATGAGCGGGCGCTGGATGCCGACCTGGCGCTGGCGTTCTGTTTGGATTTGCAGCGCGGGTTGCGGCCGGAATTGCGGTTGCTGGCGATGAGTGCCACGGCGGATGGAGGGCGATTGGGGCCGTTGCTGGCGGCCGGGGTGATCGAGAGCGCGGGGCGGGCGCATCCGGTGGCGGTGAGCCATGCCGGGCGGGATATCGCGCAGTTGCGGGATCTGCCCGACGCGATGGCGAAGGCGATCCGGGCGGCGCTGGTCGAGCACAAGGGTGATATTCTGGCGTTTTTGCCGGGGATGGGGGAGATCCGGCGCACCGAGACGGCGCTGGCTGGGTGTGGGGCGCTGGTGTTGCCGTTGCATGGCGAGTTGCCGGCCGCACAGCAGGATTTGGCGCTGCGGCCGGCGGAGGGGCGGCGGGTTGTGCTGTCGACGTCGATTGCGGAGACGTCGTTGACGGTGCCGGGGGTGCGGATTGTGGTGGATGGCGGGTGGCGGCGGGTGCCGCAGCTTGATCCGGCCACTGGACTGACGCGGCTGGTGACGGTGCGGATCAGCCGGGCAGCGGCCGAGCAGCGGGCGGGGCGGGCGGGGCGCGAGGCGCCGGGGGTGGCGATCCGGTTGTGGAGCACGGCGCTGCATCGCGGGTTGCCGGGGTTTGACCGGCCGGAGATTTTGCAGGCCGAGTTGTCCGGGTTGGCGCTGGACTGCGCGGCCTGGGGGGCGGCGCCGGGGGATTTGCCGTTTGTCGATGCGCCGCCGGCGGGGGCGTTGGCGGCGGCGCAAGGGTTGCTGGGGGAGTTGGGGGCGCTGGACCAGGACGGGCGAATCAGTGCGTTGGGGCGGCGGATGGCGGTGCTGGGGGCGCATCCGCGGCTGGCGGCGATGATGCTGGCGGCGGAGTCGCCGGGGGAGGCGGCGCTGGCGGCGGATATCGCGGCTTTGCTGGAGGAGCGTGATCCGCTCAGGGCTCCAGTGGGACGTGGCGGCGACGCGCCGGCGGATATCGGGCTGCGGCTGGCGGCATTGGCGGGGCATGCGGATGGGGATCGCGGGGCAGTTTCGAGAATCAATCGGGCGGCTTCGCAGTATCGGCGGCGGTTGCGGGTGGGGAATGTGGTGGGCGAGGGTGATCCGGCGCGGTTGATCGCGGCGGGGTTTCCCGACCGGATCGCGCAGCGGCGCGGCGAGCCCGGCAGTTTTCGGCTGGCCGGTGGCGGCGGGGCGCGGCTGGCGGTGTCGGACCCGCTGTCGAAGGCCAAGTTGCTGGCGGTGGCGAGCCTGGAGATGAAGGCGGGGGCGCGGATTCGGATGGCGGCGGTATTGGAGGTTTCGCAGTTGCCGGCCGCACTCGCGGCGCGGGTGAGCGAGGTGGTGGAGACCGGGCTCGACCCGGCGACGGGGTCGGTGCTGGCGCGGCGGCGGCGGCGGTTGGGGGCGCTGATCCTGGAGGATCGCACCGAGCCGGCTGATCCCGCCGAAACCGCTTCGGCGCTGGCGGCGGCGGCGAACCTGGCGCAATTGCCGTGGAGCGACGGAGCGCGGCAGTTCCAGGCGCGGGTGGCGCTGATGCGGCAGTTGGAGGGGGGGTGGCCCGATCTGTCGGATGCGGCCTTGGGGGCCGAGCGCGGCTGGCTGGCAGCGCATCTGAACGGAATGTCACGCCTGGCTGATCTCGGACGGCTGGACATGGCGGCGGTGCTGCGCGCGGCGCTGGCGGGGCTGGCCGATGGCTGGGCGCGAACGGCGCGGCTCGACGCCGAATTGCCGACGCATCTGGCGCTGGCGAAGGGGCGGGCGGCGGTGGATTACTGCCAGCCGGTGCCGCTGGCCGAGGCGCGGGCGCAAGTGTTCTATGGGCTGGCGGAGACGCCGAAACTGGCTGGCGGACGGGTGGAATTGCGGCTGGCGCTGTTATCGCCGGCGGGGCGCGCGGTTGCGATCACCGGCGATCTCCGGACGTTCTGGCGCGGTGCCTGGGCCGATGTGCGCCGCGACATGCGCGGGCGCTATCCCCGGCATGACTGGCCGGAAGATCCGGGAGCGGCCGCATCCGGACAGGTGTCGCGACCGTAACTTGTTGTGCGGGTGCATCCGCACCAATTTGATAGCGTAGATGGCGTGACCGGATCGATGCGCCCCGGCGCCTGATATCGTGGACCCATCCGGTCCGGACTGGAGATACCTGCCATGTCGAAGAGCCTGACCTCTGTTGCGGCCCCCTCGCGCCGGATGTTGCTGACGACTGCCGCCGCGTCGGCCGGGTTGCTCGCCCTGCCGTCGTTTGGACGGCCGGCGGCGGCGCGCACCGGACCGGAAAGCTTTTCGCCGCTGGTCAAGCGGGTGATGCCGACGGTGGTGAACATCGCGGTGACCGAGACCGTGGCCGTCGGCAACGATCCCCTCGCGATGCTGCCGATCGAGGTGCAGAAGCAATTGCGCGAACGCTTCCGCCAACGCCAGCGCCAGCAGGAGGTATCCGGCGTCGGCTCCGGCTTCATCATCGATCCCGCGGGCTTCATCGTCACCAACAACCACGTGGTCGGCACGGCGACGCGGATCATGGTGAGCCTGTCGGATGGCACCAGGTTGCCGGCAACGCTGGTGGGCGGCGACGAGCTGACCGATGTCGCGGTGATCAAGGTGACGGCGCCGGCCCCGCTGCCGGCGGCGAGCTGGGGCGACAGCCGGCAGGCCGAGGTCGGCGATTGGGTGATCGCCGCCGGCAATCCCTTCGGGCTCGGCGGCTCGGTGTCGGCCGGGATCATCTCGGCGCGAGG
>JANXSA010000560.1 GCA_025352915.1 Rhodospirillales bacterium
CCGATGAAGCCGGCAACAAAAGTGTTGGCTGGCCGGTCATAGATCTCGACCGGCGCGCCGATCTGCTGGATCACCCCCTTGTTCATCACCACCACCCGGTCAGCCAGCGTCATCGCCTCGACCTGGTCATGGGTGACATAGATCGTGGTGACCTGAAGCTCGTGCTGCAAATTCTTGATCTGCGCCCGGGTGGAAACCCGCAGCTTGGCATCGAGGTTCGACAGCGGCTCATCC
Source organism: Rhodospirillales bacterium (assembly GCA_025352915.1). Lineage (GTDB taxonomy): Bacteria > Pseudomonadota > Alphaproteobacteria > Acetobacterales > Acetobacteraceae > CAMDGX01. The sequence continues at coordinate 235 of JANXSA010000560.1, forward strand.
ATCAGGAACACCGCCGGCTCGCGAACAATGGCCCGCGCCAGGGCGACCCGCTGGCGCTGCCCGCCCGACAACTCGCGCGGCCGGCGCGCCAGCAGATCGCCAAGCTCCACCATCGCCGCCGCGCGCCGCACCCGGGCGTCATGGGTGGCCGGATCGATGCGCCGGACCTTTAGCGGAAAGCGAATATTCTCGTAGACGGTCAGGTTGGGATACAAGCCGTAATTCTGAAACACCATGGCAATATCGCGGTCTTTCGGCTCCAGCCGGTTGACCACGCGATCGCCGATTACAATCTCACCCTCGGTCGGATCCTCCAGCCCGGCGATCATCCGCATGGTCGTGGTCTTGCCGCAGCCCGACGGGCCCAGCAGCACAATGAACTCGCGATCGGCAATGGCCAGATCAACGGCGCTCACACCAACGAATGATCCCCACCGCTTGGTCACGCCCCGCAGCGTCACCTGCACCATGCCGAGCCAGCCCCCATTGCTTGCAATGACGTTGACAGAGAAAGACTACGTATGCAAGACGAAGATCAATATTGGGGATCGGCCGGATGCGCGAGCCAACACGCCACCTTGCCAACAAGCGTTTCGCCCACACCGCCCTGACCGCGCTCGCCGAGGCAACACCGGCCTCGCTGATGCAGCGGCTGGAAGATGCCTACCACCCCGGCGCACACTGGCGCGGATCGCATCCGCTCAACGAAATGACCGGCCTCGACGCCATTGCCGCCCAGGTGTGGCGACCGCTGTTGGCGGCGTTTCCCGACCTGGAGCGGCGCGACAGCATCCTGATCGGTGGCGGGTATGAAGGCTCCGACATGGTCGCCGCGATGGGCCACTACTGCGGAACCTTCAAACGCGACTGGCTCGGCATCCCCGCCGCCGGACGTCCGATCTGGCTGCGTTATGGCGAGGTCCACCGGATGGCCGAGGGGCGGATCATCCAGAGCACGGTGCTGATCGATGTGCTCGATGTAATCCGGCAAGCCGGGTTCTGGCCGGTGGCCCCGAGCCTGGGGACCGAGGGGATGTGGCCGGGGCCGATCACCGGCGATGGTATCGTGTTGCACGAAACCGACCCGGCCGAGGGGGCGGCCAACCTGGCGCAGATGCGCGACATGCAGAACAAGCTTGGGCTGCATGGCGATATCGACACCATGGGCCGGGACGCGATGTTGTTGCCGGCATCACAGACCGAGCATTGGCACCCCCGGATGATGTGGTACGGGCCGAGCGGCATCGGCAGCACAAGGGGGGTGGAAGGCTTTGTCGACTGGCATCGGATGCCGTTCCGCCGGGCGTTCCACAACACCAAGGGCGGCCAGCATTACGTTCGCATCGGCGATGGCGCGTATACCGTCACCGGGGGGTGGCCGAGCATCACGACGCAGCATCTGGGCGGCGCCTTCATGGGCATTCCGCCGACCGGGCGGAACCTGTCGATGCGGGTGATGGATTTCTATCTCCACCATGAGGGGCTGATCCGGGAGAACTGGATCCCGATCGATATCATCCATCTGTTGCATCAGATGGGGGTCGATGTGTTCGCGCGGATGCAGAGCCTGTTCCGGCCGGTCGGGTTGATCCGCGGATAACCAGGCGGGAGGGCAATACCGCGGCACTGCGGCTGACCTCACGGCGCTCGACCTGGTCGAGCAAGATGGTGACGGTGGCTTGCACCATCTCCTCGGCCGGCTGGGCGACGGTGGTCAGGCTGTAGCCGGCCCAGGCGGCCTCGGGGACGTCGTCGTAGCCGACCACCGAGACATCTTCGGGGATGCGCAGGCCGTATTGGATTCGTAATCGGTCGATTGCCACGAAGGCCATGTGGTCATTGGCGACGAAGACGGCGTCGGGTTGGGTGGTGCCGCCGAACAGGGTGTGGATCGCCAGGGCGGCGCCCTCCCTTGTGTAGCTGCCGACGGCGCGGGCGAAGACGGCGGTGCCGTGTTCGGCGAGGCCCTTGGTGAAGCCGGCTTCGCGGTCGCGGCTGGTCGACGAATCTTCCTGGCCGGCGATGAAGGCGATGCGCTGGTGTCCGGCGCCGGCCAGCAGGTGGGCGACCGCGCGGCCGCCTTCGAAGTTGTCGGAGGTGACTGAGCTGGCTGGGAGGCCTGGGACGTAGCGGTTGAAGAGGACGACCGGGGTGCCGGTCTTGGCGCATTCGCGGGCCAGGGTGGAGGACAGGGTGGCCGAGGCCATGACGATGCCTTCGACCTGGTACTGGAGCATCCGTTGGACCACCTGATCCTGGCGGCCGCGATCGGTCATGAAGAGGAGGACCTGGTAGCCACGGGCTTGCAGGGCGCGGGAGAGGAGTTCGAGGACCAGGGGATAGAAGTGGTTGTCGAGGTAGGCGACCATCAGGGCGATCAGGCCGGAGCGCCCGGAGATCATGGCGCGGGCCAGGGCGTTCGGGCGGTAGCCGAGTTGCCTTGCGGCTTCCAGGACGCGGGTGCGCATTGCCGGTGAGACGCTGGCGCCGTCGGAGAAGCTGCGGCTGACGGCGGATTGCGATACGCCGGCCAGGCGGGCGACGTCGCCGGATGTGACGCCGCCCTTGGGCATTAGGTCGGGCTCGTGCCGAGGGCGCCGAGCTTCAATTGGGCCAGCATCGCCATCTCGTCGTAGACTTCCCACTGTTCGACGACGCGGCCGTTGACGACGTGGTAGTGCGAGACGCCCATCAGCAGGACGCGGTGGCCGGTGGGTTCGCCGAGCAGGCCCCAGCCGAGATGGTGGCCCTCCAGCACCCAGCGGACGGCGATTTTTTCGCCGCCCTCCTCGCAGGGGACCGAGCAGATGTGCTGCGGCAGGAAGGCGCAATCCGGCAGGGTGCCGATCAGTTTCAGGGTCTGGGCCAGAACGGCGGCCTGGCCGTAGAGTTCGCGCATGTTGGGGCCGTGGTACATCACGGTCGGCGCATACACCTTGGCGATCACGCCGAGCATGCGCTTGTTGTAGGCCTCGTGCAGCCAGCGCAGGATTTCGGCTTCGTGGTCGGTGTGGGCGATGGTGAGGTCGGGTTCGCTCTCGGGCGGGTATTGGCCGAGCAGGCGGCGGTTTTCGCCGATGTCGAGGGTGGCGTGGCCTCGGGCATGCATGTCGCGCGCCATTTTTTCGGCGATTGGGTTGGGATCGAGGCCGAGCTGGCGGATCTGCGCCATCGTGTCGCTGACGATCCATTCGCGGTAGATGCGGTTGTTCAGGATCATGCAGTCGGCGATGGTGCGCGAGGTGAAGGGGCGGCCGGTGGGGGCGCCGAGATGGCCGTGCTGGGTGTGGCGGCCGGCGCCGGTGACGAGGTGGGAGGTGTAGAATCCGTCGGTATCGTTGCCGCGCCAGATCACTTGGGTGGCCAGGCCGCGGCGTTCGGGGAAGCTGACCAGGCGCTGGATGGTGTCGCGGACGATGGCCTCGCGGTCATGGATCGAGCCGAGGTTGTAATAGACGTCGGGATTGTGGGTGTAGTGGGTGTAGATCAGGCCGATGTCGCGCTCGTCCCAGATGCGGTGGGTGCAGCGGATGATGTAGTCGACGATGTCGGTGTAGATCGGGTCGAAGCCGCGCAGCGATTGGGCGCGCGGGCGATCGGTGGGGACCAGGTCGGTGAAGTCGCGGCGCTCGACCTGCAGCACGTCCTGGGCGGGCGCGCGGCCGGCGGGGGATTCATGGTCGGGCATGCGACCTCCTGGGATGCGGGGCGGTGGCGCCCCGGAGGGGTATTCTGTGCCCGCGCCGGGCGGAGTTGGCAACCGGCAACACCGGCATTGGTTGCATACGTTGTCATGAAAATGCGCGGTAATGCTTGTTTATTTTGATAACGTAACATTATGGTCACGGATATGCGCCCGCTCCGCAGCGTGGTTTTTGAAAAAATGACCGCGTATTTCTGGCGGATCGCGCGTGCGCAGCCCTATCGCCGGGCAAAATGGCAGCGGCACCCCGCGCGGCACCGGCGGGAACGCGCCAGCCGCAGGAACGGCCATGAGGGCGCGGATGACCGCCCTGCCCGATCCGGGCATGCGCCGGCGGGACACGGCACGGACGGATTGCGGGTGATCGCCGGCAGTGCAGGTGCCGGTGGGGTGCCAGGCTTGCGGGGGCGTCGTGGATGCCGCCGGCGGGAATTGGCCGGATTGAAACAACCGCAAAAGCTGTTCCAGGCGGTCGAAGAGGCGCGCGAACATGGCGGCGATCCAGGCGTCCAGCAACAGGGCGCAATTCTCCCGCAGCCCCCGCGCTGCAAAGCGCAGGGGCAGCAACCGGTGGCTCGGCAGGGGTGGTTGCAAGGACATTGGTTGGGATATTATACCAACCGTCTTATTCGACGACTCATATAGGGCTAGGAATCGGCTGAGAACTCCGATTCGATACCTCCTGTCATAACATGCTGACGGTGGAGG
>JANXSA010000638.1 GCA_025352915.1 Rhodospirillales bacterium
ATTTGCCGGCAGCACCGGTGCCTCGGAGATGCTGAGGGTGACGGGTAGCACCTCCAGGATCGTGCCGACCGTGACGGTGACCACAAGGTCATACCGCCCAGGCTTGGTAGCCCAGGGAGCAGGCAGACGGTACGGGTGGCCGGCCTCTGGCTTCGCGACCACTTGGCCGTCGGTCGTCTCAACCTCTATGGTTGCATTCTCGATCGGCGCGTTGGTACGAAAGTCGTCGAGGTAGAGTTCCAGCTCTGCGCCCCGGGCGACCACCACCAGTTCCACGTTTTCGGAGGCTGTCTCCGCCCGTGGGGCCGAAACGATCGACTGGGACGGCGGGGGCGCATCGTGGTCGTGCCCCTCATGCGCGACGGCGGGCACGGCAACGGCAAGCAGCACGGCGGCCCAAAAGGCCGGCAACAGTACGCGAGTCATGGAAAGACCTCTCCAGCTGTCCAAGGCCAGGCGCCACGCCCCGGCGGGACGTGGTTGATGGATCAGCGTGTGGGTCTAGGAGGCTCCGGGATCGAGCCCCAGGCGGAGCCCGGTCAGAAGAGCCAGGACGCGGCTGGCGACCGGCGGTCGACACCTCCCACCAGGTATGCTGCACAGCAGCCATGGCCGGTGCCGCAGCATATGGCCCCGCCACAAGTGCCTTCGGCGGTCGATTGCTCGAACAGGATTGCCCGGTCATCGCCACGCAGGCGCCCAATGTCTTGAAGACCAGACGCCCGAAGCTCGTCGATATCCAACGCGGATGACACGGCGGAGATTCATGAGTTTCCAGAGAACCGCATAGGGAGGCTGTCCTGAGCGTAAAGAGAAATGGGGAGGATGGGCCGCTGATCCAAGCTTTGAGTATGATCAGAGGCACATGCCAGGGAGCTAAAGCGCGCTGGCGATCACCGACCCGGCGCGCGGTGCCATGATCACGCCCCGCCAAAGCAGGCCACCGCGCTGCGGGTCATCTGGCGCACGCAGCACCGCGCATAGCCTCGTGCGCTCAGCCAGCCCGGTGGGGTCACAACGTGACCGTTCGCAGGCGCAGCGCGTTGGCAATGACCGAGACCGAGCTGAGTGCCATGGCAAGCGCCGCCACGATCGGGCTGAGCAGCAGGCCGAAGGCAGGATACAGCACCCCGGCGGCTAGCGGCACGCCAGCCACGTTGTAGATGAAGGCGAACACCAGGTTCTGGCGGATGTTGCGCATTGTCGCCCGGCTGAGGGTGCGGGCCCGGGCAATGCCCATCAGGTCGCCCTTCACCAGCGTGACCCCGGCGCTGTGCATCGCCACCTCGGTGCCGGTGCCCATGGCGATGCCGACATCGGCCTCGGCCAGCGCCGGAGCATCGTTCACCCCATCCCCCGCCATGGCGACCACCTCGCCCTTGGCGCGCAGGTCGCGCACGATGCGGTGCTTGTCCTGCGGCATCACCTCGGCCTGCACGTCGGTGATACCGAGTTTGCCGGCGATCGCCTTTGCGGTGGTGGCATTGTCGCCGGTCAGCATCACGATGCGGATGCCATCCTGGCGCAACTGGTCGAGGGCGGCGAGCGTGCTTGCCTTCACCGGGTCAGCGATGGCAATGACGCCGCCCGGCTTCCCCTCGATACCCACGAACAGGACAGTTGCGCCGCCGCCGCGCATTTCGTCCGCGCGTGCGGCGAGGGCAGCGATGTCCACCCCCTGGGCCTCCATCATGCGCGCATTGCCCAGCGCTACTCGGCGCCCGCCCACCAAGCCCGTCACGCCCTGGCCGGTCACCGAGTTGAATTCCTGTGGCTCAGAAATGCTGGCGCCGTTGTCGCGTGCCGCTGCCACAATGGCCGCGGCCAGCGGGTGCTCGCTCGACCGTTCCAGGCTGGCGGCGAGCGCCAGAAGCTCAGGCTCGGTCACGCCGTCGACCGGCACGATCTCGACCACACGCGGCTTGCCCTCGGTGAGGGTGCCGGTCTTGTCGACGACCAGCGTGGTGACTTTCTCCATGCGCTCCAGCGCCTCCGCCGACTTGATCAGCACGCCAGCGGTCGCACCCTTGCCGACCCCGGTCATGATCGACATCGGTGTGGCAAGGCCCAGCGCACAGGGACAGGCGATGATCAGTACCGAGACAGCCGCGATCAGCCCATAGGCCAGTGCCGGCGGCGGCCCCCATATGGCCCAGGCGATGAAGGCCAGCACCGCCATCGCGATCACGACCGGGACGAAGTATCCCGAGACAATATCTGCCATGCGCTGGATCGGCGCCCGGCTGCGCTGGGCTTCGGCCACCATGGCGACAATGCGCGCCAGCATGGTTTCGGCACCAACCTTCTCGGCCTGCATCACCAGCGCGCCCGTGCCGTTCACTGTGCCGCCGATGAGCTTGTCGCCAGGCTCCTTGGCAAGGGGCATGGACTCGCCGGTGACCATGGACTCGTCCACAGCGCCGCGTCCCTCCAGCACCACGCCGTCGACCGGCACGGCGTCGCCTGGCCGCACGCGCAGCCGGTCCCCCGCCTGCACCTGCCCGAGCGGGATCTCCTCATCCGCACCCGAGGCGGTGATGCGCCGTGCGGTCTTGGGTGCTAGGTTCAACAGGGCGCGGATGGCGCCGCCCGTCTGCTCGCGGGCGCGTAGTTCCAGCACCTGGCCGAGCAGAACCAGTACGGTGATGACCGCGCCGGCCTCGAAATAGACAGCAACTGTGCCGCCCTCACCGCGGAAGCCGGTGGGAAATATACCAGGCACGAAGGTCGCGAACAGGCTGTACAAGTAGGCGGCGCCGGTGCCGATCGCGATCAAGGTGAACATGTTGAGGTTGCGGCTGACCAGCGAAGCCCAGGCCCGCTCGAAGAATGGCCAGCCGGCCCACAGGATCACCGGGGTGGCGAGCAGGAACTGGATCCAGGTCGATGTGGCTGGGCTCACCAGATGGCGCAGCCCGAGCAGATGGCCACCCATTTCAAGCGCCACCACGGGCAACGTCAGCGCGGTGCCAATCCAGAACCGCCGCGTCATATTGACGAGTTCGGGGTTCGGTCCGGCATCGGCAATGATCTCAGCCGGCTCCAGTGCCATGCCGCAGATCGGGCAGTTGCCGGGGCCAACCTGACGGATTTCGGGATGCATCGGGCAGGTATAGATGGCGCCACCGGCGGCCGGTGCAGGCGCCGGCGGTGTGGCGATCTTCGGCGCCAGGTAGCGTTCCGGTTCGGCGATGAACTTGGTGCGACAGGAAACGGAGCAGAAGTGGAACAACGCGCCGCCATGCTCGGCGTGATGCTTGGATGTTTGCGGGTCCACCTTCATGCCGCAGACCGGGTCAGTTGCCATCAATTCCGCGGCATCGCCATGGGTGTGCCCGCTGCCGTGGCCCGCCATCGCGTGTCCTTGATGCGCATGCTGATCGCTCATGTCGTGCTCTCCTGGGTCGGGGGCGTCGTTGGCGTATCCAGTGCTTGGCGCTTATACCCATTGGGGGTATATAACAAGCATGAACGATACAGCGAAAAAGCCGATCCTGACCCGCTTGAAGCGGATCGAAGGCCAAGTTGGGGGGCTTCACCGGATGGTGGAGGGGGACCGCTATTGCATCGACGTCTTGACGCAGATCAATGCGGTCCGTGCCGCGCTGCATAAGGTTGAAGCTGAGATCCTGCGCAATCACGTAACGCATTGCGTTGCCGATGCGTTCGCCAGCGGCGATGTCGAGGGGCGGCGACAGAAGATCGAGGAACTGGTCGATACGATGGGTCGGATGACGAGGTAGACAAATGCGGACTGGTTGGAGGCACAGCTTTGGCAGTATCGCCGCACTCCTTGGGGTGCTGGGCCTGCTCTTGTCTGGCGCAAACCCCACCACGTCCCGTGCACTGGCTGATCAGATCGATGCAGGTGCCGCGTCAGGCCGTGCCACTCATTTGACGTCTACGACCCACCGCCACGACCTGCATGACCATGGAACCTCGGCAGCCCAGTCGTCGGCGCGGCTGATCGATGATGCCGTTCGGGAGACGTCATCTTCGGATTGCCCGCAACATCACGGTCGTGCGTGCTGCACCGCGGCGGCGTGCCCGGCATTCAGCATGGCGCTAACGGCAGATCCGTTGGGTTCCTTCGCCTGGATCGGCGCTGCGGGCGCCTTCCGTCGCTACGCAGTGACGGTGCCGGCAAGTATCGATGCCTTGCCAGTGACACCACCCCCTCGAAGGGATTTCTGACCGGCCTCACGCCTGTCGGCCGTCGCGCGCCCTCTCGGTTCGCTGCTGCCCAGACGTTCGACGCCGGTCCTCTGTCGCGTGCCGCGTTGCATCCGAACCCCTTCATGGATCGAACCTCATCATGTCTGCAAAATGCTCTCGTCGGCGCCTGTTGGCGTCCGCCGGTGCGGCCGGCCTCGTCGCCAGCCTGCCGTCCCCACTCTCTGCCGCCACCCCGCATCAACTGATCGCCGACCGGCGCAGTATCGTGGTCAACGGCAAGCCAGCCTCAGTCTTCGGCCTGCGTCGACCCGATGGGCAGAGCGGCCTCATCCTCGACCCGGGCGAGCGCTTCATCGTCGACGTGCTCAATCGCACCGGCGAACCCACCATCATCCATTGGCACGGCCAGACGCCGCCACCTGACCAGGATGGTGTGACGGACACCGGTTATGTCGCTCCGATCGCGCCAGGCGCGACCCAGCGCTACGACTTCCCGGCGCGGCCCGGCACGCATTGGATGCACTCGCATCATGGCCTGCAGGAACAGGCGCTCCTGGCCGCGCCGCTGATCGTGCGCAGCGCGGACGACATCCGCCTGGACGCCCAGGAAGTCATCGTGCTGCTGCACGATTTCTCCTTCCGTAGCCCCGCAGAGGTGCTCGCCACCGTCACCGGCAGTGCCGGCATGAACCACGGTGCAGCGCCCGCCATGGCCCATGGGCGGCGAGGCGCGGCTGCGATGGACCTCAACGATTTCGACTACGACGCCTATCTGGCCAACGATCGCACCTTCACCGATCCGATGGTCGTCCGCACAGAGCGGTCGGGCCGCGTCCGGCTGCGGCTGATCAACGGCGCCACCTCGACCGCCTTTTGGGTCGAGCTCGGCGCCCTGCGCGCCAGTCTGCTGGCGGTGGACGGGAACCCCGTTGCCCCGCTGGATGTGCGTCGCCTACCGCTGGCGCAGGGTCAGCGCGTCGACCTGCTGCTAACGTTGCCCGCGGGCGGCGGGGCCTTTCCGGTCATCGCCCAGCGCGAGGGTGATCGGCAGCGCACCGGCATAATCTTGGCTTCGCCAGGCAGCGCCATCACCCGGGTCGACGATCTGGCGGACGCGCCGGTCGGCGCAATCGACCTCTCCCTGGAGACGCGCCTGGCTGCCGTCGAGCCACTGACGAACCGCCAGCCGGACAGCCGCCATCAGCTCACCTTGACCGGCAGCATGATGCCGTATGTCTGGACCCTGGACGGTCGCTCCTGGGCGAACCGGCAGCCACTGCGCATCAAGACCGGCCAGCGCGTCGCAGTCGATCTGGTGAACAAAAGCCAGATGGGGCACCCGATGCACCTGCACGGCCACCACTTCCAGGTCGTCGCCATCAATGGCCGCAGGATCACCGGCGCGGTGCGCGACACCGTGCTGGTGCCGGTCGATACGACGGTGACCATCGCCTTCGACGCCGACAATCCCGGTCGCTGGCTGCTGCACTGTCACAACCTGTTCCACATGGCGACCGGCATGATGACCGAACTTAGCTATGCCGATGTCAGCTAGCGCGGGGCAATTCTGTCGGGCCGTCTAAAGCGTGGGTGCCGGCCCCACCGGCATCGCCTTCCTCCCCTCGGCCTAGCACCCGCTTGGCCGCCATCCGTATCCAACAGGAACATCGCCATGATCCGCACGAACCTGCTTCTCTCCACCGCACTGCTCGCCGCCGCCATCACCGGCACCCCGATGGCGGGCCGCGCGCAAGGACAGGCCCAACCTCCAGCCCCGCAGGCACAGGGGGCGGAGAAGAGCAAAGAGGACCACAAGGAGCACCACCCGACGGACGCCACGACAGCGCAGGCCGCGCCTGCACCCGCGACGCCCGCACCCGGTCAAGGAGGGGCCGGTCAGGCTCCAGCCATGGGAATGATGGGCGGCGGCACGGGCATGATGGGAGGCGACATGGGCGCCATGATGCAGCGCATGATGCCGATGATGCACGGCATGATGGCGCAGCGCGGCATGGAAAGGATGGACGGGCCGATGGGCATGATGGCCCCCAGGCGAGTGGAGGGCCGCATCGCCTTCCTGCGCACCGAGTTGCAGATCACCGAGGCGCAAACCTCCGCCTGGAATGCCTTTGCCGATGTGCTCCGTGCGCAAGCCCGCAGCATGGAAGCGATGCGCAGCCGCATGATGGGCGGCGCCGCGATGCCTGCCGGACAAATGCCGGTCGGGCCGATGCCTGGTGCCCAGGCGCCAGGCAGCCCTCCGTCAGCCGGACAGATGCCCGGTGGTCAAATGCAGGCTGGCCAGGCGCCCGGCCGTCCCATGCCGGGAGCTGGAATGGGCATGGCGCCGAGCCCAAGTGCGACGATCAGCTTCCCGGACCATGCTGACCAGGTCGTGCAGATGCTGACGACCAGCCTCGAAACAGCGCGAGCAACCGCCACTGCGGGGCGCGCGCTCTATGCGGTGCTGACCGACACCCAGAAGAAGACAGCCGACGAACTTCTCGCAATGCCAATGCGCGGCATGTGAACGACGACGTCGACCGCGCTGCGGGAGCGACAGCCTACCGGCCGCCGCTCCCCGGTATCGCAAATCTTGCGACGTTTAGGAGATGATCGAATGGACGAACCGTCTCACTCCCCTTGGTGGCGCAGCGCCGGTGGGCTTGCGCTCTGTGGCTTCCTGCTGATCGCAGGGTTCTTCCTGATCACGGAGCATACAGCGCACGTGTTCGGCGCTCTGCCTTTCGCTCTGTTCCTTCTGTGCCCAGTGCTGCACCTGTTCCATCATCGCCGGCATGGTGGTCATGGCCGCCATGGGCACCATCACCGCGAACAACGCGACGACGCGAACCCACCGCCTCGCCCAGGAGCCCAGCCATGACCCACGACACCAGCGCTTACGGCCTGTGGTTCCTTGTGGCACTGAACTCGGCCGTCTTCATCCTGTTCGCCTTCAGCTTCGGCAAACCGCAGTCACCGAGGGATTGGCGGTCCTTCGGCGCGTTCAGTGCGTTCATTGTCGCGCTGTTCGCCGAAATGTATGGGTTCCCGCTGACGATCTACGTACTGTCCGGCTGGCTGCAGACACGCTACCCGAGTGTCGATATCCTTTCGCACGATGCCGGGCATTTGTGGTCAACGCTGTTCGGCATCAGCGGCAATCCTCATTTCAGCGTGCTGCACATCCTCAGCGCGATGCTGATCGGCGCCGGTTTCATCCTGCTATCCACGGCGTGGCGCGTGTTGCATGCAGCGCAAGCAGTCGGGCGCCTGGCAACGACCGGCCCCTATGCTCGTGTGCGGCATCCCCAATACATCGGGTTCATCGCCATCCTGCTCGGCTTCCTACTGCAATGGCCGACCCTTCTGACCCTCGTGATGTTCCCCATCCTGGGCGCAATGTATGTCCGCTTGGCACATCGCGAGGAAGCCGAGGTGCGGAAGACTTTCGGCGAGGAATACGACCGCTACGCAGCCCGAGTGCCCCGTTGGCTGCCCAGGCGACAATCTGCTGACGCCGGTCGCCGCGCCGCATGACGAATGCAGCCTGGCTGTCCGCCGTACGTCGCTACATGGCCGTGTCCTTGCTTGGCCACGCCGTCTGGGAGGTGGTGCAACTGCCACTGTTCACGCTGTGGCAAGATGCACCGCCTTGGACAGTCGCATTCGCAGCATTGCACTGTCTGGGTGGTGACCTTGCGATCGCCAGCACAGTGCTGGTCGCAGCACTCGTACTGGCAGGGCGTCATGATTGGCCAAGCGGTGGCGCGGCGAGCGTGGCGGTGCTCGTACTCACTTTCGGTGGCGCCTACACTGGCTGGAGCGAATACAGCAACGCCATCGTCAGACAGACATGGACCTATACGAGCGCGATGCCTCTAGTTCCTTGGTTGGGCATTGGCGTTACGCCGCTATTGCAGTGGCTTATCATACCGGCCCTCGCCCTGCGTGCCGCCTCGAGGTAGTCCAACACGCGCATCCTTCGCCGATCGTTGCCACCCTGAACCGCCCCCGGTTTGTCGGAGGCTCCAACTCCTGAGTGTCCGTCCGAAAACTCCTTGAGCCATACGAATCTGATGTGATTCAAGGGAGGCCGCTCATGTTGGGAGGCCATCGATGTGGACCGCTGAGTGTCCGTCCGGAAAGTCTCCCGGTTGAGGGCCGGCGAGGCATTTTTGGTGCCGGGCAGGAAACGCCGCCCCGATGCAGGGACATCGGGGCAAGTTTCCGACGCTCCCGGCGCCAAAAAGGCCCGCCGGACCGACCCGGGAGACTTTCCGGACGGACACTATGGCGGAGTGATGTTGGATCCAGGCTTCCATGCGGTGGAGATACGTCGCGCACGGGTAATTGGATGGCACCGCGCATTCAATTTGTCAGTTGAGTTTGGTCGCGGCACACCGAGCTTTCCGTGCCTTCAAGGTGGTCTCGATGTTGGTGGGATATGTGATGGGCTGGCCTTTCGTATTCCAGCCGCAGCAGTAGATAGAGAAACTGAAATCCTTTGCATGCGGGAGTTAATTGTCGAGGGGTATGCGATGAAATTCTTGCTCGCGGAAACTCCGCAAGGACCTATCGAGGCGCTGGCGTTCACCTCGGATACGGAAAGCCGCCGCTACGCCAGGTTGAGTGAGACGGAGACTGCCCAAATCATTGCCACCGCTTCCGGTTTTGCAGACACCAATCTCGAATACCTGGATGGTATTGTGGAGAAACTGCGACAACTCTCATGAATCCCCTCATTTTTGACTCTGAAACTACCTTGGCACTCGCTTTCATGACTCTGAATGAACCTCGTTGTTCTTGTCATTTTTTGCCCGAGCTCAACG
>JANXSA010000648.1 GCA_025352915.1 Rhodospirillales bacterium
GGGTGGAGCGGGCGGGCGGTGTGCGGGAAACGCTGACCGGGACGGACCAGGCCGAGTTGCTGCCGGGCGATTGCTTTGTGATCGAGACGCCGGGCGGTGGCGGCTACGGTTCGGCCGCTTAAGTCGGGATGACGGTGCTGCGCCACATTGCCGTCGGGTTTGTGGTGCTGCTGGCGGTGCTGCTGGGGGCGGCCTGGGCGGTGCCGCCGTGGCTGGATGGCGACCGGTTTCGCGACGATGTGGCCGGGTTGGCGTCGGCCGCGCTGGGGCAGGCGGTGCGCATCGATGGCGCGGTAACGCTGCGGGTGTTGCCGCAACCGTTGCTGGTGGCCGAGCGCGTGTCGGTGGCGGGCGGGGTGCATGTGACGGCGGAGCAGTTGGTGCTGCGCGTCGGGCTCGGGCCGCTGCTGGTGGGGCGGGTGGATGCGCGCGAGCTGGTGCTGCGCGGGGCGGAGATCCGGCTGCCGTGGCCGATGGAGCCCTCGGCGCTGGCGCTGCGCACGCCGTCATGGCTGTCGTCGTTGTCGGCGCGGATCGAGCGCGGGCGGCTTTGGCTGGGCGAGGTTGAGCTGAGCGGGCTGGAGGCGACGCTGGCGATCAGCGATCTGTCCGGCAGTTTCCACAGTGCCGGGCGGGTGCGCGGCGGCGAGCGCGACTGGATCTTCACCGCGCGGGTGAGCCGGCCGGGTGGCGACGGCGCGGTCGGCATCGATCTCACGTTGGACGGGCAGGGCGCTTCGCGCGGTATCGGCGCGGTGGTGTCGGGACAGATGCAGGGCGACGGCACGATGCTTGGGCGCGTTGCGGTGCGCGGACCCGACCTGTCGCAGCTATTGCCGGCGCCGGCGGTGGCGTTTCGCGCCGAGGGGCGCTTGTCGTCGGGCGGCGGGCTGATCGCGGCGGACGAGGTGCTGGGCGAATTGGCGGGCTCGCCGGTCCAGGGCGCGGTGGCGCTGCGTCTCGCGCCAGTGGTGCGGCTGGATGTGGCGGTGACGGCGAGCCGGCTGGACGGGGATGCCTGGGTGGCCGCGTTGCAGAAATATGCCGAGGGCGGGGTGCGGCCGGTCCTGCCGGTCGGGCTCGATATTTCGGCTGAGGCGGCGACGCTGGCGGGCGGGACGCTGCGGGCGCTGCGCGGCGCGGTTGATATCACCGGCGGCACGGTGAGCTTGCGCGAGGCGCGGGCGGTGTTGCCGGGGGATGCCGCGTTGCTGGTTTCGGGGCGGCTGGTGGCGGGGAGGCGCTTCGCGGGGGAGGCACAGCTCGATGCGCCGGCTTTGCGCACGACGCTGGTCTGGGCAGCGGGAGCCTGGGCGGCGGGAGCGGGGATGGGGCCGGTCGACAGCCTGCCGCCCGGCGTGTTGCAACGCGGCGTGCTGGCGGGAAAAATGGTGTTGGACGACAGGCAGCTGGTCCTGTCGGAGGTGGCCGGCACGGTGGATGGCGCGGGCGTGGCGGGCAGTCTTTCCTGGCGTCAAGGCCAGGGGGCCGCGACACGGCCGGCATTGCGCGCGATGGTGGCGCTGCAGCGGTTGGAGCTTGATCCCTGGCTGGCGGCTTTTGGGCATGTGGGGCAATGGACGGGCGCGCTGGGGACGGGATTTGGCGGGTTGTCGCTGGACTTGAAGCTGGAGGCGGCACGGGCGGGTTGGCGCGGCGTGGAACTGGCGGCACTTGCGCTGGACCTTGCCGCCGAGCCCGGGCGGGTGACGCTGCGGCGGCTGGAGGGGAGCGGGTTGGGGGCGATGCTGTCGGCGTCTGGCACGTTGCTGGAGGGCGGGCGGCTGGCCGATGCCAAGGCGGAATTGCGCGGCGAGGGCCTGGCGCCGGAGTTGGCGGTCTGGCTCGGCGCTGAGGCGAGCGGCTGGCTTTCGCCGCTGCTGCGCGGGGCATGGGCGCTGCAGGTCCAGGGCGGCGGCGCACCGGATGCGCTGGGCCTAAAACTGGCCGGCAATCTCGGCGATCTGCGGATCGAGGCGACGCCGGTGGCCGACCTGCCGCGCGGCCGCTGGGCCGGGCATGTGATGCTGCACCATCCCGGGGCGCCGCGCCTGGCGGAGATGCTGGGCGTGGCCGGCGCGCGCGCCTGGCTGGGCGATGGCTCGTTCGGGTTGGTGGCGCACTTGGCGCTGGGGCCGGAGCGGATCGTGGCCGAGAGCTTTGATCTGGTGGCGGGTGGTCTGCGCGCCGGCGGGGCGCTTCGTTTGGAGCGCGGGGGTCTGGACCGAGGGGCGATCCCGAAACTTTCCGGGCAGGTGGTGGCCGAGAACCTGCCGGTGCCGCGGGCCGATCCGCGCAGCGCCGATCCGCTGCCGCTTGCCGCCCTGATGGGCTGGGAGGCCGCGGTGCAAATCGCGGCCAAGCAGGTGCTGGTGGCGCAGAGACCGGTGCTGCAGGACGCGAGCGCCACCGTGACGCTGGCGGCGGGGCGTCTGGAACTTGCCCGGCTGGTGGCCAAGCTTGGCGGCGGGAGCCTCACCGGGGCGGCGAGCTTCGATGCGGCGGCGTGGCCACCGGCCCTGGCGGGAACAGTCACACTGGCCGGGGTGAGTGTGGCAGCACCGGTGTTCGATGCGGCGCTCGATGTGGCGGAAGGCATGCTGGACGGCGCAATGCGGGTGAGCGCCTCGGGCTTCTCGCCGGCGGGATTGCTGGCGAGCCTGGGTGGGCGGGCTGCGATCGTGGTGCGCGACGGGGTGCTGACGGGCATCGATCTGGCGCGGATGGGCACGCGGCTGGTCGACGAGGACCTGCGTGCGGCGCTGGCTGGCGGCAGCACGGGTTTTGCGCGGCTGGTGCTGGAAGCCGATGTCGATCGCGGCGGCGTGGCATTGACCGAGGCGGTGCTGTCGGGACCGGCGGGGACAGCGACGGCGCGCGGGACGATCGACCTGGGCCGGGCCTTGCTGGCACTGCGATTGGCTATCGTGCCGGCGGTGGCCGACGCGCCGGAGATCGGGCTGCGCCTCAGCGGGCCGGCGGCGGCGCCCGAGCGCGTGCCGGAGTTGGCGGGCGCGGTCAGGTGGCGAGCGGAACATCCTTAAAGACGGGCGCCAATGGATAAAAGTTTTTTGTTTCTTTTTTCAAAAAAGTAAGCGCTTTCTTTTTTGAAAAAAAGAAACAAAAAACTTTTATCCGTTTAGATTCGGCGGATAGTGTAGATTTGTTCCAGGGAGCGGACGATTTCGGTGCCGTGGGCGGGGTCGCGGGCTTCGAACATCACTTCGAGTTGGGCCGCCTGGACGCTGGGCGAGGCGAACAGGCGGTGGTGCGAGACGTCGATGATGTTGCCGCCGGCGGTGCCGATGCGCCCGGCGATGTCGGCCAGGACGCCGGGACGGTCGGGGATTTCCAGGACCAGGCGCACCAAGCGGCCGTCGCGCAGCAGGTTGCGCAGCAGCACGTTGGCCAGGATGCGCGCGTCGATATTGCCGCCGCAGATGACCACGCCGACTTTTTTGCCAGCGAAACGGTCGGGGAAGGCGAGCAGGGCGGCGATACCCGCGGCACCCGCGCCTTCGGCAACGACCTTGGCGCCTTCGGCCAACAGGGCGATGGCTTCCTCGACGGTGCGCTCGGGCACCACGACGACGTCGGCGACATGGGCGCGGATATGGCGCAGCGGAATCTCGCCGATATCACGCACCGCGATGCCTTCGGCGATGGTGGCGCCGCCGACCGAAACCGGCTGGCCGGCGAGGCGCTGGGCGAGGGCGGCGTAAGCGGCGACTTCGACGCCGATCACCTCGATCCCCGGCTTGAGGCCGGTGGCGGCGACCGCGCAGCCGGCGAGCAGGCCGCCGCCGCCGACCGGGATCACCAGCATGTCCAGGTCCGGCGCATCTTCCAGCAATTCGAGGGCGAGCGTGCCCTGGCCGGCCATCACCGCGGGGTCGTCATAAGGGTGGACGAAGACCAGGCTCTCGGCGGCGGCCAGCGCGTGCGCGTGTTCGGCGGCTTCGGCCAGGGTGTCGCCGTGCAGCACCACGCGCGCGCCCCAGCCGGCGGTGCGGGTGACCTTGGTGGAGGGCGTGTGTTTTGGCATCACGATAACCGCGGCGATGCCGAGCAGGCTGGCGTGACGGGCCACGGCCTGGGCGTGGTTGCCGGCGGACATGGCGATGACGCCGGCCTGGCGCTCGGCCGCGCTGAGCATGGCCAGGCGGTTGGCAGCACCACGCTCCTTGAAGGCGCCGGTTGCCTGGAGGTTTTCGAGCTTCAGCGTCACCATCGCACCGGTGACGCGCGAGAGCGTGTCGCTGAACAGCGAAGGCGTGCGGATGACGCGGCCTTGGATGCGGGCGGCGGCTTGTTTCACGTCGGCCAGGGTGATCATTGGGGTCCGGAGGAAGGAAGAGAAGTCTTCTTTTTGTGAACAAAAAGAAGCAAAAAAACTCCATCCATCGCCTCAGCACCCCCCCGCCGCAAACACCCGGGGGCCGGTGAAGCTCCACAGCCCAACGGATAAAGTTTTTTTGCTTCTTTTTGTTCACAAAAAGAAGACTTCTCTTCCTTCCTCCGGACCCCAATGATCACCCTGGCCGACGTGAAACAAGCCGCCGCC
>JANXSA010000686.1 GCA_025352915.1 Rhodospirillales bacterium
GGCCGCCCGTGCTGTGGCTCCAGCGGCCCCGGCAGCACCCGCATCGGCAGCTCCAACCGCTCCTGCACCTGGGTAAAAATCCGCTCCCGATCCTGCGGATAACGCTCCAACCCATCCAGCACCAACGCCACCTCGCCGGCAATCGCGGCCGACAACCGCCGCGACACGATGCTCATGTGGGTGCCGTAGAAAACCTGCAACGCCACCAGCTGCACCACCACCAGCGGCACCAGCACAATCAGCAACGACCGCCCCAGCAACCCCCGTGGCATAGCCGCCTTCAGCGACCGCGCCAACCATTCCGGCAGCGCCAGGCGGGACTTCATTTCAATAGCCTGGCTTCAGGATATAGCCACGCCCACGCACCGTATGCAGAAAGCGCGGCTCACGCGGATCGCCCTCGATCTTGCGCCGCAGCCGCGTCACCTGCACATCGATCGCCCGTTCCCCGGCCTCGTCCATCTCCAAAGCCGCGGCGATATCCTCGCGCGTCAACACCTCGTTCGGCCGTGCCGCCAACGCCGCCAACAGCGCCGCCTCCCCCCCGGTCAGCCGCACCACCCCCGCGGGACCGCGCAGTTCCCCGCGTGCCCGGTCGAAATGCAAAATCCCCAACGCCAATGGCCCAGCCGGCGCCTCCACCGCCGCCGCCGGCGCCGCCCGGCGCAATAGGGCGCGAATGCGCAACAGCAACTCGCGCGGGTCGAACGGCTTCGGCAAGTAATCATCCGCCCCGGCCTCGAATCCGGCAATCCGGTCCTCTGGCGCGCCCCGTGCGGTCAGCAACAGGATCGGCGTCTCCGCATTGTCGCGCCGCAGCATTTCGGTCAGCTCCAGCCCGGTTTCGCCAGGCATCATCACATCCATCACGATCAGGTCCGGCTGAAACACCCGCAGCCGGTCGCGCGCATCCGCCGCACTCTCGGCCGTGCTGACCCGAAACCCGTTCTCCTGCAGATAGCGCGACAACAGGTCACGCAGCCGCGCGTCATCGTCGACCACAAGTATCAGCGCGTCATCCGCCACCTCAACGCGGCCCCCGCTCATGATCCACATAGTTGCGCGCATCATCATCCATGATGCCGCGCATCACCCGGCGAAACCCGTCCACCGCCCCCGCCCCGGCTTCGCGATAAGCCCCGGCCAGCCGCTCGCGCTGCCGCTCGAACAATTGCCGCTCCAACGCCATGCCCTGTTCAGTCAACGACAACAGCCGCTGCCGCCGGTCCACCTGGCCCGGTTGCTGCTCGACATACCCCTCCTCGACCAGCGCATTCAGCACCCGCGCCAGGCTCTGCTTGGTAATCCGCAGAATCGCCAGCAAGTCGCTGACCGAAATCGACGGATTGCGGCCGATGTAGTGCAACGCACGGTGATGCGCCCGCCCCATGCCCAGCCCCTCCAGCACCTCGTCGGCCGCGCGGGTAAAATCACGATAGGCGAAAAACAGCAGATCTTGCGCCGCACGAAGCTCCTCCTCGCGCAGGAACAACAGGTTGACACCAGCGGCCACAGGGCTGCGGCCATCGCCGGGAGAGCGTTCGCCCTTCATGTCGGGCATATCTGGCATACCTCGCAATTACGACAGGAATATTGACGTAGCTTGGGCATGATTATAGCGTCAGCCCCCATAGAGCAACATTCTTGCGGGAGACGACCCCATGGCGCTAGTTCCTTTCGACGACCGGGATGGCTTCATCTGGTATGACGGCGCCATGGTGCCGTGGCGCGACGCCAAGCTGCATGTTCTCTCGCATGGCCTGCACTATGCCAGCGGCGTGTTCGAAGGCGAGAGGGCATATGCCGGCAATATCTTCAAATTGCGCGAGCACACGCTGCGCTTCCACAATTCCGCCCGCATCCTGGGCTTCGAGATCCCCTACACGGTCGAGGAAATCGACGCCGCCTGCGTCGCCGTGCTGGCCGCCAACGGCCAGTCCGACGCCTATGTCCGCCCCTTGGCCTGGCGCGGCTCCGAGATGATGGCCGTCTCCGCCCAGAACTCGAAAATCCACGTCGCCATCGCCACCTGGGCCTGGCCCGCCATGTTCGCCGACCGCATGGCCGGCATCCGCCTCGACATGGCCGAATGGCGCCGGCCGCACCCGCAAACCGCCCCCACCAACTCCAAGGCCGCCGGGCTCTACATGATCGGCACCCTGTCCAAGCACGCCGCCGAAGCCAAGGGCTTCCAAGATGCTCTGATGCTCGACTGGCGCGGCCGCGTCGCCGAAGCCACCGGGGCCAATATCTTCTTCGCCTTCGACGGCGAGTTGCACACCCCGACGCCGGACTGCTTCCTCGATGGCATCACCCGCCGCACCGTCATGGCCCTGGCTCGCGTCAACCAGATCAAAGTGGTCGAGCGGGTGATCCTGCCGGAGGAAATCGCCAATGCCGATGAAGTCATGGTCGTCGGAACCGGCGCCGAAGTCACCCCCGTCCGCGAAATCGCCGGCACCATGTTCACCCCGGGGCGGATCACCGAAACCCTGCTGACCGACTACGAAAAACTGGTTCGTATGTCGCCGGCCGATGTTGAGAAGAGGCTGGCAGGCTGACGGCTAGGATGCTGCGATGGGCGACGAACTTCGGGCGGACGCGGCATGACGCAGAGGCTGCGCGACTTCAACCGTTCGCTGCGGGGTGACGCTGAACCGACCTTCGAAATGCTGCGCGACCTGGAACTCACCCGCGTGCACGGATTGGTGCATGCAGTTGTGCTCCCCTTGGCGACCTACGCGCCCTGGGCCAGCGACGCGGGCTTCCGGGCGCTATGGGATGCGGTGCGGCCAGCCACGCTGATCGACCAGTATCGCGGCCATTCGCTGTATTCGATTGCAGCGCAGTGCGCGGCGTTGCCCGGTGATCTGCTGGAGGTCGGCGTCTGGCGCGGCGGCAGCGCAGCCCTGATCGCAAGCGTGGCAAAAGTGGGGAATCCCAAGGCAAAGGTCTTCCTGGCCGATACCTTCGCCGGGGTCGTCAAGGCCGGCGCAAAAGATACCGCGTACCGCGGCGGCGAACACGGCGATACCGACGTCGAGCAGTGCCGCGCCTTATTCGATCGGCTCGAGCTGAGTAATACCGTGATTCTCGCGGGCGTCTTCCCCGAGGAAACCGGCGCGGCCATCGCCGACCGCCGGTTCTCCTTCTGCCATATCGATGTCGACGTGCACGACTCCGTCCGCGACACCTTTGCCTGGGTGTGGCCGCGGCTGCTTCCGGGAGGCTGCGTGGTGTTCGACGACTACGGCTTTGACACGTGCCCGGGCGCAACGCTGGCGGTCAACGCAGTCAGCCACGGCCCCGATCGGCGCTTCATCCACAATCTCAATGGCCAGGCGATACTGATCAAGCTCGCCCTGTAAAACTATCCGGCGACGAGCGCGCCTTGCGGTGCTGCGTGGAATTCTTCTTCGCTCACGCCGTACACATCGCGCACTCGGTCCGGTGTCAGTTCGGCGGGGGTGCCGTCGAACATGAAGCGGCCGTCTTTCATCGCCACGATTCGGTCGCAGTAGAGCCGGGCGGTATCCAGGTGGTGCAGGTTGCACAGCACGGTCAGGCCGTCCTCGCGATTGATCCGGCGCAGCGCGTCCATCACCACCTGGGCGTTGCCGGGGTCCAGGCTGGCGATCGGTTCGTCGGCCAGGATCATGCGCGGTTGCTGCATCAGGGCGCGGCAGATGGCGACGCGCTGTTGCTGGCCGCCGGAGACCTGGCCGGCGCGGACCAGGGCGGTTTCGAGGAGGTCGAAGCGTTCCAGGGTGGCCAGCGCCATCGCCCGCTCCTCGGCG
>JANXSA010000696.1 GCA_025352915.1 Rhodospirillales bacterium
CATCAGCCGCCAGGCGCGGATCGAGGATGTGACGGAGCAGGACTACGACGAGCTGATGGGCACCAATCTGAAGGGCGCGTTCTTCATGGCGCAGGCGGCGGCGAGGCAGATGATCGCGGCCAAGTGCCCCGGGCGGATCGTCAACATCGCGTCGATCGTGGGTATGCGCGCCGTTGGGCAGTTGTCCAGCTATGGCATGTCCAAGGCCGGGATGATCCAGATGACGCATTCGATGGCGCGCGAATGGGGGCGGTACGGGATCAACACCAACGCCATTGCGCCGGGCTATATCGCGACGGACATCAGCGCCGAATTCCTGGCGACCGAAGTCGGCGCCAAATGGGTGGGCGCCCTGCCCCGCCGGCGGATGGGAGAAGCGCGCGACCTGGACGCACTGTTGCTGCTGCTGTGTTCGGGCGAGGCGGCGCGGTTCATCAACGGGTCGATCATGGTCGCCGATGACGGGTTTACCTCGCAATGAGCCTACGCCGGCTTCGGCACGAAAAACACCGGCGGCCCGACAAAACCGCCGCCGCGTGGCCGCGGCGGCGTCCTGCTCAGCGGCGGCGGATTGCCCCCAGTCCCAGTAACCCCGCGCCCAACATCGCGATACTGAATGGCTCGGGAACGCTGGCCACCTTGATGAATTCGCCGTTGGCGACAGGCAGGGCCACGGTGCCCTCGAATGGATCGGCGATGCCGCCCGGACAATCCTGCGGACACCTCGGCAGGAAGGTCGTGGTTCCGTCCACCTCGTTGGGAGCGTCGCCGGCGTTACCCAACGCAAACGGCACTGTCAGGCCATGAATGACAATATGGCGCAGATCAAGCGACGTAAGATCAGTGCCGAGCAGGTCGGTGATGCCATAATGTGGGCCGTTGGGCTCGAACCGGCTGACCGGCGCATATGTCATGGGATCAGCGAGATTAAACGTCATGTCGTAGTTGACGACGCCACTCGCGTTGGGCGCAAAGTTGGGCAGTTCCAGCAGGACAGGGCCATAGCTCGGCGCACCCTCGGCGACTTCGATGAAACCATCACGATCCGTGTCCTGGGCAAGCGTCGGGAGTACCGAATTGATTGCGCCGCTGCCAATCGCTAACGGACCGCCCGCAAGGTTCCCGTGAATATGGGCCACGTGTGGAACGCCCGGTTCGACACCGGTCGCGTTGACGCGAACGCGCAGCGTCAAGGCGGTGGTGTCGACCGTGGCCGTCGCGGTGCTGAACACCGTTGAGCCGATGAAGCCCTGCGGAAGGATCGCGCCGCCATTACCGGCCTGGATCTGCCCCAAGGAGTTCAGAGTCAGTAAATTACTCGTGTAGTCTTGTACAGCGGCCTCCGCCCGGGCCGTTAAAAGGGGCGTGAGTGCGGCGGACGCCAACAGCAGTGATAGCAGGCGAGATCTGTGCATGACCAATTCTCCTGAAAACGAGGGATGGACTTTGAACCAAGCAGCTCTTGCAAGCTGGGAAATAGACCGCTCAGGGCGTATCGCATTTCCTAGATTTTGCTACGCACATAAGGCTG
Source organism: Rhodospirillales bacterium (assembly GCA_025352915.1). GTDB lineage: Bacteria > Pseudomonadota > Alphaproteobacteria > Acetobacterales > Acetobacteraceae > CAMDGX01. The sequence goes on from JANXSA010000696.1 coordinate 1,532, forward strand.
GCGAGGGTAGGAACGGAAACTACCCAGTCACCGTTCGTAGGTGCATACAAAGTACCGTGCAGGTCCAACTTGCCGTCAACTCGACTGTGATCATGATGTCCATTGTACTAAATACGACTTGTGCCTCGCCGGGCGCATGCAATTGTGCCAGCACGTCACCAATGGTGCTGGGCAGTGAGTCGGTGCCGATCAAGTCGAAGCCGAGGGTGACCGTGCAGGTGCCCCAGAAGCCTGCGAGGCCCCAGAAGCCTGCGAGGCCCCAAAAGCCTGCGAGGCCCCACAAGCCTGCGAGGTCGGTGAGTTGGATGCGGTGCCCATCTGCACCTCGCCGGGTGCGCGATTTACCGTGGCATGGTACGCGCTGTTGGCTGGCAACCAAGCGCTGGGACAGCCGCCGGCGGCGACGCTGAGGACGGCCGAGGCGCTGGGGGCGGCTTGCGGCGCAGCAGGAGCTGGTCCTGTTTGCCACCTGGCATTCGCAGTTGCCCGCTTGCAGATGACCTTGGACGCGCTGGCAATCGGACGGCGCCAGCGCATCCCGGCCTTCGAGGACTAGGCGGCTACCAGACGCCGATATTCGGCGCACTCGACCAGGGCTCGGCCGGTGCCAGGGCGTCGCCATGCTGCAACAACTCGACCGAGATGCCGTCGGGCGTGCGCACGAACGCCATCTTGCCCTCGCGCGGCGGCCGGTTGATGGTGACGCCGTGCGCGATCAGCGCGTTGCAGGTGTCGTAGATATTGTCGACGGCATAGGCGAGATGGCCGAAATTGCGGCCGCCGGCGAAGATTTCGGGGTCCCAGTTATAGGTCAGCTCCAGCGGCACCGCCTCGTCGCCGGGGGCGGCGAGGAAGACGTTGGTGAAGCGGCCCTTCTCGCTGGAGTAGCGGCGGATTTCCTTCATCCCGAGGACGGCGAAGAAGGCGATGGTGTCCTCGATCGACGAGACGCGGATCATCGTGTGCAGGTATTTCATGGGTCTGATTCCTTGGTGGGCAGGTGGTTGTGGCAGATGATGCGGGGCGCGGGGAAGGGCGCGGGATTATTTGGTAAAGACCAGGCCGTCGTCGCCCTGGCCGCGGTCGAACATTTCTCGCAATGCGGGCGCGAAATCCGGCCTGGCGAAGCGTCGGCCGAGGCTGGGCACGAACATCGATGCGAAGTGCGGCATGAGCGCCTCGGCGAAGGTTTCGGGGGTGATGCCGGCGACGTTGGTCAAGTGATGCGGCAGGAATTCGACGATCAGGCAGCGGGCGGCGCGGAGGATTTTCGGCATGCCGCGCAACGCGAAATACTCCGACCCCTCGATGTCCATGAACACCAAGGCATAGTCGTGGCGATCGAGTTTTTCGTCCAGGGCGAAGCACGGCACCTCGACGATATCAGGGTTGTCGTAGAAATAGGCGGGGTCGGGGGTCAGCGGGTAGCGCTTGCTGCCGCCGGAATTATGCGTGTTCATGACGAAGCGAATCGTGCCGGCCTGGTCGCTGGCGGCGAAATGATGCGCCACGACGTTGCTGGCGTCATTGAGGATCAGGTTGCATTGCAGCAGCTTGTAGGTCCACGGATTGGCCTCGATCGCGGTCAGGTGTTGGCACCGGCGGGCGAGCGGAATGGCAATCGATCCGACATGCGCGCCGACCACGAGGACGCGGTCATCGGACGAAACGAAGCCGGCGGCGAGATCGATCTGGTCCTGGCCGTATTGGCCGGACTCGCGGAGGGACTTGCCGACAAACGCGTCTTGCGGCGCGGTGGCGAACAGGCCCTGCGGCGACTGGGTGATGACCGCGCGCACGGCCGCCCGGTTGTCGGGGGCGCCGCGCCGCAATGCGGTCCAGCCGGCGTGGAAGCCCCGCAGGCTGATGATGGCACCAATTTTCCTGGCGTATTCGGCCACGAGCCTGCCTTTGCCGCCGGTGTCTGGCGCCCCGATCACGACAAATCCGCCATTCGGCTGATGGACGCCGAGGATTCATCGACGACCACCATGGTGTCTTCATGCAGCAGCGGCTGCGCCGTGGTCAGCTCGCTCAGATGATGCACCGTGCTGGCGCCGAGGGTGCCTGCATTGAAATCCGATGAATCGAGGTAGAGCAGGTCCAGGGAGGTGAAATCCCGTGGCGGCGATGCGGCAAAGCCATTGAGGAAGGCCACACTGTCGCCGCAGGTGATCTCCACACGATCGCTCACCATCTGCCGGCACAGCTTAGCGGCGGCTGCGTCGATGTCCACCGAATGCACGGTCGAACCCAGGTGGAACGCGGCATATTTGTCGAACAGGATCGTGCTGCCGCCGTCGCCGCCCAGCTCGGCTTCCAGGCGCCGCACACAGCCGGTTTCGATGATGCCGACCGGGCGGTCGAAGCGGTCGAGATACTCGAACATCGCGGCGAATGTTGCGCCACGCAGCTTCAGCCGCGGACGCGTCGCCTCGAAATAGTGCCAGAACGCTTCCGACCGCATCACCTGCTCCGCTGCATCGGGCACCCCTGGTGGCCGTGGCGCAAATCTGCCCTAGGTTTCAGCCAGGACGAAATCCGCGCCGGCGAGGCATCCGCATTCGCCGCGCATATTGAGAGGCACATTGCTCATGACTGGACGTTTCCTAGAAGGCCGGGTCCTCGAAGGCCGGGTCCTCGAAGGCCGGGTGGCCATCGTCACCGGCGCCGCCCACGGCATTGGCGCCGCCTGTGCCCGCGTCTATGCGCAGGCCGGCGCGCAGGTCCTAGTCGCTGATATCGACGTGGCCCAGGGCGAGGCGACGGTCGCGGCCATCAGCGAGGCCGGCGGCAATGCCCGGTTCATCGCCTGCGACGTGGGACGCAGCGCCGATTGCAGCGCGCTGGTGGCCCAAGCAGTCGCGGCCTTTGGGCGGCTGGATATCCTGCACGCCAATGCCGGGATCGAGCTGTGCCGCTCGGTGTGGGACACCACCGATGACGAGTGGGACCGCATCCTGGCGATCAACCTGTCCGGCAGCTTCTGGTGCGCGCGCGCGGCGATGCGGGTGATGCGCGATGCCGGACGTGGCGGCGTGGTGACCTTCACCGCCTCGCCGCATGCCTTCCTGACATCGCGCGAAATCGCCGCCTATGCCGCGACCAAGGGCGGCCAGGTGGCGCTGATGCGGGCGCTGGCGCTGGAGGGAGCGCCGTTCGGCATCCGGGTCAACGCGGTGCTGCCGGGAGCGACCGAGACGCCGATGCTGCTGCGCGAGGCCGAAGCCAGCGGCGATCCCGCCGCCCTGTTGCGGATTTTCGCCGCCGCCCAGCCGATGGGCCGGCTGGTGCAGCCGGAGGAGGTAGCGAAGGTCGCGGCCTTCCTGGCCTCGGACGCCGCCAGCGCGGTGACCGGCAGCAGCGTGGCGGCCGATGGCGGGCTGATGGCAGCGATCAATGCCGGGCCGGCGATTTCCTATACCGGGGAATCGCGGGGGTGACGCTTCACCACCATCCGCCATCGACCACCCAGTTCTGGGCGGTGCACATCCGGCTGTCGTCACTGGCCAGCCACAGCACCATGCGGGCGATATCGGGCGGCAGCAGCATGTCCTTGAGGCATTGCGCGTCCAGCGTGCGCTGCCGCGCCTCGTTGGTCAGCCAGAGGGTTTTCTGCCGCTCGGTCATGATCCAGCCGGGGATGATGCAGTTGACCCGGATGCCGTCCGGCCCGAGGTCGCGGGCGAAGCTGCGGGTCAGACCCTCGACCGCCGCCTTGGCGCTGGTATAGGCCGGCATCCCGCCCGATTTCAGGTGCCAGGAGATCGAGCCGAAATTGATGATCGAGCCGGCTTTCTTCGCCTGCATGAAGGGGGCCGCGGCCTGGATGGCGAAGAACTGGTGGCGCAGGTTCACCTGCATGCGGTCCTCCCAGTACTCTGGCGTGACCGTCTTCCAGTCGTGGCGCTCGTCGTGTGCTGCGTTGTTCACCAGCACGTCGATGCCGCCCATGGTGTTGCCGATCGTGTTGATCACCGCCTGGTAGGCCGCGATGTCGCGCAGGTCGCACGCCACGAAATGCGGCCTGGGGTGCCCGGCATCGGCCAGCCGCGCGACCAGGTTGAGGGCTGGCTCGGCTTGGATATCGACGAAGGCGACGCGCGCGCCCTGGACGGCGAAATGCTCGACGATCGCCGCCCCGATGCCGGTGGCGCCACCGCTGACGAACACCACGCGGTCGCGCAGGCTGGGGTAGCTGGCGTCGTTGTTGGTCATGACACTTCTCCTGAGTCGGTCGCCCCGCGCGCTGCTTCGGCGGCAAGCCAGTCGCGTACGCCCTGCGGCGCGCCAAAAACCGCATCGACGCGCAGGCCGATGCCGCCGAGGTCGCGGGCGGCGCGGATCGCGTCCTCGTCGGTCGCGTCGTCGCCCACGAATAGCGGGATGCGGCCGGCGAAGGGCGGGCGCTGCATCAGGGCGGCAAGCGCGCGGCCCTTGTCGATGCCGCGCGGCCGGACTTCCCAGACCATGTTGCCCGCCAGCACAGCGTGGCTGGGCAGGGCGGCGACCAGACGCTCGGCGAGGTCGCGCAGGGCGGGTCCGGCGATGGGGCGCTTGCGGAAATGCAGCGCCACGCCGTTCGTCTTGCGTTCGAGGATGGTGCCGGGATGGGCGCCGATCACCATGCGCGCGCGCGTCAGCCACGCTTCGGGGATCGGCGGGAAGGCCGGGCGCTCCAGTGCCGCATCTGGGGCCGCACGCACCGCGCCGCCGTGCTCGCCGGCCACCGCATGGGCGATGCCGGGCAGCAAGGCGTCGACCTCGGCGATCGGGCGGCCGGTGATGATCGCCAGGGCGCCGCCGAGGCGATCGCGCAAGGTGGTCAGCGTTTGGGGCAATCCCGGCGGCACCAGGACGGCATCTGGCGTCGGCGCGAAGTCGATCAGGGTGCCGTCGAGGTCGAGCAGCAATGCCATGCCGGACGAAATATGCGGCGGCGTCACGGCTTGCAGGCGGCCAGCCGGATGTCGTGGGTCGGGTGCTCGACCAAAGCGAGTTGCGGCAACGACAGCAGCATCCAGCCGCGAAACACCGATGGCTGGCCTGGCGCGCTGATCTCCAGGAAGGCCGCGGCGTCCTGCGGGCGGTCGGGCGGGCGGATCACGCAGTCGCGCACCACCACGCTGAGCGGGCCGAAGCGGATGGTTTCGCCGAGTTGGGCAGTCAGCGTGGTGGTGCGGGCCATCACCTTGTCGGTGGCGCGCAGTTCGACCGTGCGCTGGGCCACCCAATCGGCCTGCACCGGGGCGAGCGGCGCGGCACTCGGGGTGGCCGGGCCGGAGGAGGGCGGGACGGGTGCGGGCGGGCCGGGGGGGGGCGGGGTGGTCGACAGAAACTGGCCGGGCTGCAATTGCGGCGCGGCGGGCGCCGGCATCGGCTGGGCCTGTTGGCCTTGCCCGGGCACGTTGATCGCCGGGGGCGCCTGGGCATGGGCGGGAAAGGCGAGCAACGCCAGCACGGAAGCTGCGAGCAGATGCATGCTCAGGCGCGCTTCGGGCTGTGCAGGCCCTGGACCATTTCGGCCAGGATGGCGCGCATGGCCGCCTCGTCGACGCCGATCAGCACCGCATCCTCGAAGGCGTCCTGCATCATCTGGGCGAGTTCGGTGTGGTTTTCGGCCAGGGTCTTGAGCTTTTCCCGGCAGGACACCGGCGCGCCATCGGCTTGCGGCCAGATATTGGGCGGGCCAAGCTTGGGTAAAGTGGTCACGGCTTGGCGGCCGGCTTGTTCTGGTCGAGCTGGCGCTGGACGTTGCTGGACAGCTCGCCGACGCCGAAGATGAACTTGCCGAGCAATTGTTCCAGGCTGGCGGCGGACTGGGTGATGGTGAACTCGCCGCCATTGGCCAGGAACTTGTCCTCGCCGCCGGGCACGATGGCCAGCGACTTGCCGCCGACCAGGCCGTCGCTGCTGATCTCGGCGCTGGAATCGCGCGGCAGTTTCAGGCCGGGCTGCACGCTCATCACCACCACCGCCTGATAGCTGACGGGATCGACGCTGGTGCTGGTGACGCTGCCGACGCGCACCCCGGCCAGGCGCACATCGGCGCCGACCGCCAGGCCGTCGATGCGGTCGAACTTGGCGCGCAGGGTCATGCCGGAGACGGTGGCGCGGCCGGTATTGGCGACCGCGTAGCCGAGGAACACGGCCGCCGCGAGCAGCACGGCGGCGCCGGCGATCAGTTCGGTGGGGTTGCGCTGGGCCATGCTGCCGCCGGCGCGATCAGGACCCGGGGGTCCAGGCCTCGTAATCGCCGGTAGCCTTGGCCCGCTTGCCGCCCTGGTAGTCGTGGCCGGCCGGACGGTAGCTGTCGGCGGTGCCGGTCAGGTTCGGCACGTGTGGCTTCTGCCAGGCCCGGCGGCCCTGTTCGGGCAGGGCGGCGTCCGTTGTATAGTGAAGCCAGCAATGCCACTCGGCCGGCACCTTGCTGGCCTCGGCGGCGCCGGTGAACATCACCCAGCGGCGCGCGCGCTCGCCCGCGCCGGCGCGCTTGTCCTCGTAATAGGTGTTGCCCGCGCTGTCGTGCCCGACGACGCGGCCATTGAACCAGGTGAACAGACGGGTGCCGATGGTCATGCGATCAGATATAACGCCTTGGCGCGCCGCGGTCCATGGCGGCGACCCATGGCGGTGACGCGGAGCCGCCGGCCGTTGGGGGCGGAATCGGCTTATCCACAGGATTTTGTGGTTGACACCCCCTTGGACCACAATATGCGGCTTTCCGAGTCGCACCGGGCGGGCTAGCATCCCGCCATGGAAAACGACCAGACGATCTCCTCCCTGCGTGGCGCCCCGATGCGCGGCATTGCCGCCTGGCGCGGCGTGCGCATGCGCCGCACCCTGGCCGCCGCCGATCCCGACAGCGCGCCGCGCCAGGTGGCGTTGCCCGCCGCATGGGAACAGCGTGCTGCCGAGGCGCTGGCCGGGCTGGCGACCGGCGAGGGTTCGGTCAGCGTGTCGGCCGCCGCCGAGGCCTGGGTCCGCCCGGTGGCCGAGCGGGGGCGGCGGGCTGGACTTCAGGAGGATCGCAGCCAGGACGCACTGGGCGAGGCGCTTCATGCGCTGCTGGCGAGCCGGCGCGGCACCGCAGGCGAGACGGTATGGCAAGGATTGACAACGCCGCGGCCGGGTTTCGCGCTCAACCTGCCGTCGTTCCATGACGTCGAGTACGGCTTCGACCATGCCGGATTTGCCGCCGCGGCCGGGTTGGCGATCACCGCCCTGACGCTGGCGGTGCCGATGGCCACGCGGCTGGCGGTGGGGATGCATGACCTCGCCGGGCTGCTCTCGCGGCTGGGGCTGGCCTATGACAGTGCGGCGGCGCGCGATATCGCAGCGAGCCTGGCGGCGCTGTTGCAGGCATCGGCCTCGCTGGCCTCGGCGGAGATGGCGGAGCGCTTCGGCACCCAGGCGCAGGCGCGCCCTGCCCCGGCCGCGCCCGCGACCACGGTGCTGCCCGGGCTCGCCGAGGCAGCTCGGGCGGCGCAGGCCCAGGCGGCAGCGCGTTCCGGCCGGCGTCATGAGGTGGTGTGCGCCCTGGCCGCCCCTGATCTGGCCGCAGCGCTGCTCGGCGTGGAGACCGGGGGGATCGCGCCGGCCTTCTCGCCGCTGGACGATACCGGTGCGCTGACCACCACGGCGCGCAGTTGGCTGGCGGCGCGCGGGATGACCGCCGAGGCGGCACTGGCGGCATTGCTAGGGGGGCAATCGCCCTTCGCCGCCGCCAGCCCGCAGGCCCATGCCGCCATGCATGACGCCGTCGCCCCGTTCATGGACGAGGCCACTTCCCGCCCGGTCCAGGCCGGGCTGGCTGCTCCGGGAACCCGCCGCGAGTTGCCGGCACGGCGCGCCGGCTACACCCAGAAGGCCGCCGTTGGCGGGCACAAAGTGTTCCTGCGCACCGGCGAATACACCGACGGCAAGCTCGGCGAAATCTTCATCGGCCTGCACAAGGAAGGCCCGGCCTTCCGCGGCCTGATGGATAATTTCGCCGTGGCGGTCAGCCTCGGGCTGCAGCATGGCGTCCCGCTGGAAGCCTTCGTCGAAGCCTTCACCTTCACCCGCTTCGGCCCGCACGGCACCGTCGAGGGCGATGCCGCGGTCGGCCGGGCAACCTCCCTGCTCGACTACGCCTTCCGCAACCTCGCCGTGAACTACCTCAACCGCACCGACATCCCAGAACCGCAGGACGAAGAGGCCGACACCATGGGCGACGGCCCCCGCGACCGCGCTCCCCTCCTCCCCGGCCTGCTGGACGGCCCCCGCCCGCGCCGCAGCGCCCTGCGCCTGGTCGCCAAGTAATGGAAAAAAGTTTTTGCTTCTTTTTTCAAAAAGAAGTGCTTGTTCTTTTTTGAAAAAAAGAACCAAAAAACTTTTATCCGCTTGGCGTTGTGCCTAGTTGGGAAAGGCGGCGAACGGTCGATCGGCCGATGACTTGGCGATGCTCCAAGGCACATGGGAGCAGGTATC
>JANXSA010000700.1 GCA_025352915.1 Rhodospirillales bacterium
CACGACGCGGCGACAGAGCGCGCCGATCACGCCGAGGTCGTGGCTGATCAACATGAGGGTGAGGGCCTGTGCCGCAACCAGGTCGGCGATCAGCCGCAGCACCTGCACCTGGATGGTCACGTCCAGCGCCGTGGTCGGTTCATCCGCGATCAGCAGGCGCGGCGTGCCGGCCAGCGCCATGGCGATCAGCACGCGCTGGCGCATGCCGCCGGACAGTTCGTGCGGGTAGCGATCGAGCAGCCGCTCGGCGTCCGCCAAGCGTACGGCGTCCAACAATTCGGCACCACGGCTGCGGGCGGCGGAGCGGTCGCGCGGGCGCTTGCCTTCGGCGCGGTCATGCGCGCGGATCACGTCCACCATCTGCGCACCGATGCTGAACACCGGGTTCAGATAGGTCATCGGGTCCTGGAAAATCATGGCCACGCCATGGCCGCGCAGCTTGGCCAGCGCGCGGCTATCCATCGCCATCACGTCCTGGCCGTCGAAGCAGATGGTGCCACCCAGCGCGCGGCCTGGTGGCATCTCGACCAGCCGCGCGATCGAACGCGCGAGCACCGACTTGCCGCAGCCCGTCTCGCCCACGATGCCGACAGTCTCGCCCGGCATCACCTGCAGGTCGATGCCGTCCAGTACCTGGGCGCGGCCCTCGAAGCCGTCGAAGGCGAGCCGCCAACCGACGATATCCAGAAGCGGTTGGGTCAACTGCGGCTGCTCTTGGGGTCCAGCACATCGCGCAGCCCGTCGCCGAGCAGGTTAAAGCCCAGCACGGTCAGGTAGATGGCGAAGCCGGGGAACACCGAATACCACCACCAATTCGGCATGTAGGTGCGAGCGACCGAGATCATCGCGCCCCATTCGGGCGCCGGCGGCTTGGCGCCAAGCCCGATGAAGCCGAGAGAGGCCGCAGCAAGGATCGCAAGCCCCATATCCATCGATGCCTTGACGATGATGGGCGAGGTGCAGTTGGGCAGGATGTGCAGCGCCAGGACGCGGGCGTGGGACGCGCCGACGCAGCGCGCGGCCTCGACGAAGGGTTCGTTCCGCAGCGCTAACGCCTTCGCGTCCACCAGCCGGACATAGCCAGGCCACCAGACAATCGACAGCGCGATGATGCCGTTCAGGATTCCGGAGCCAAGCGCCGCCACGATCGCCAGCGCCAGCACGATGCCGGGGACGGAAAGGAAGATGTCGGTCACGCGCATGATCGTGGCGCGCACCCAGCCGCCGAAATACCCCGCTGCGAGGCCGAGCGGCACGCCGACCAGCGTCGCGATCCCCACGATAGTCAGCCCGACCCAGAGCGAGGTACGGCTAGCGATCACCACGCGGGAGAATAGGTCGTTCCCCATCTCATCCGTGCCGAACCAATGCGCAGCGGAGGGGGGCTTGAGCCGGTTGCCGAGGTTCATCGCCCCTCCCGCATCGCCCGGATAGGGCACGATCGCCGGTCCGAACGCTGCCAGGGCCAGGAACACCAGCACGATGCCGAGGCCAAGCATCGTGGAGGGACTGCGCGTGAAGCTCCAGACAAAGAAACGCGCCTGCCGTAGCTTCGCCGCGTGGCGCTGCGCGAAGGGGGACGAGGCGACACCGATGCTCATGCGCCTGCGCGCAACCGCGGATCTAGCACGCCATACAGCAGGTCGACGATCAGGTTCACCACCATGAAGTTCAGCCCGATCAGCAGCGTGACCCCCATCACCGGCTTGAAGTCGCCCGCAATGGCCGAGGAGACAGCGTAGAGCCCGATCCCTGGCCAGTCGAAGACGGTTTCGACCAGCACGGTCGAACCCAGCATCCAGCCCCAGCGCAGGCCGATGATGGCGAGTGTCGGCAGCATGGCGTTGCGCAGCGCATGGACGCAGATTACGCGAAGCCGCGACACGCCGTGTGCCCGCGCGGCGGTCACGTAGTCCGCCGACAGCACCTCGATCATCTCAGCACGGTTGACCCGCAGGATGGAGGCGAGGCAGGGGAACGACAACACCAGCGCGGGCAACATTGCATGCGCGAAGGCCTGGCCGAAGGTCGCGCCCTGCCCCGCGATCAAGCTGTCCAGCAGGAGCATGCCGCTGACGTGCGGCGGTGGCGCGGTCGCCAAATCCAGCCGACCCGAGGTCGGCAGCCATTCCAGCCAGATCGAGAAAAACAACTGCAGCAGGATGCCGAACCAGAAGGCCGGCAGCGCCACCAGCGACACCGCAACGAAGCGCGCCAAGTGGTCCGGCGCGCGGTTCTTCAGCACTGCCGACATCATGCCGAGCGGCACGCCGAGTGCCACGCCGAGCGTCATCGACAGCAGCACCAACTCCAGTGTCGCCGGGAAGAAGCGCGCCAGGTCCTGCACGACGGGGCGCGTCGTCACGATGGAGCGGCCGAGATCGCCCCTCACCACGCCCGACACGTAGCGGACGAATTGCTCATGCAGTGGGCGATCCAGGCCGTACTCGCGGCGGATCGTCTCCACCATGTCGCGCGTCGCATCCGGCCCCGCCGCCAGCGCCGCCGGGTCCGACGGCGCCACGTTGGAGACGGTGAAGGTGACGCAGACCAGGCCAAACAGCATCAGCCCGGTCAGCGCCACGCGCCGCGCGATGTACGCCCACATGCGTCAGGCCGTGTCGATCCACAGCGGATGCAGATCGACCTCGCCGGTCAGGCGCAGCGGGCAATAAGCGAAGCCCCGGACGTAATCGCGCATGATCCAGCGGCGGTTCGCCAGCATGCCGAAGATCTCAGGCTGCAGATCGACCACGCGGCGCTGGATGTCGGCATAGAGTGCGTTGCGTTTCGGCGCATCGGTCTCGACGCGGGCCGCTTCCACCCATTGCGTCACCTGGGCGTCGGACAGGTGGTGCATGCCCCAGAACTGGCCATGCGCGCGGGTATGGTACTTACCCGCGATCACGTCGGGGTCGGTCGTGACCGGCGTGACATAGACCGAGACCATGTCCGGCGCCGTCTCGGCCCGCGCGCCGCGCGCCACCATTGTAGGCCACGGCTGCGCCACGATATTGACCCGGATGTTCAGCGGCTGCAGCGCGTTCAGTAGCGCGAGCCCGATACGGCGCGGATCCTCCAGCCCCTGGACATGGACGTATTCCAGCTCGAATCCGCCATTCGGGTATTGGCTCTGGGCCAGGAATTGCCGCGCGCGGTCCAGGTTGCGACGCGGGATGCCCGGCACGGCGATGTGGCCCGGTACCTGTTCCGGGAAGGGGCTGGTCATCAGCGATGCGGCGCCGTTGTGAATTTGCATCAGTGCGTCGTAGTCCATCGCATGGGCGATCGCCTTGCGGACATTGATATCGGCGGTCGGGCCCTTCGTGGTGTTCATGGTGATGGCGAAGGTCGTCATACCGCGATGGTCTTCGGGCTTCATGCCGCGTGCGTCGCGCAGCAGATCGAAATCGTCGGCCGGAACCTCGGTGATCAGGTCGGCCTCGCCGCGCTGCACCAGCGCGCGGCGCGTGGCGGGTTCGCGGACGACGCGGTAGATCACGCCCGAGAGACGGCGGTGCTCGCCCTGCGGCCAGCCCTTCCAGTAGTCCGCCACGGCATCCATGTGGATCAGCGATTGCGGCTCGAAGCGGCGGAGCCGGAATGGGCCAGAGCCAGCGGCATTCGTCGCCATCCAGCCCTCGCCATAGTCGTTGTTGGCGATGTTCGCCTGCACCTGCTTAGGGTTCACGATGTACCACATCGGAATGTAGGTCAGGAAGCTCGGCATCGCGCGCGTCAGGGTGAAGCGCACGGTATGCGCATCCAGCGCCGCGATCGCCTCCGGTGCCAGCACGTCCTTCAGCATCCAGGCGACGCCCTTGTTCAGGCGAAGCCCGCGTTCGAAAGAGTAACGCACGGCCTCGGCGTCCACCGGATCGCCGTTATGGAAGCGGGCGTTGCGCGCCAGATGGAAGGTCCAGACGGTCTGGTCGGGATTCGTCTCCCATCGCTCGGCCAGCCAGGGCACGATCTGTGGCGGGTCGTTTACGTATTTCGCCAGCGCGTCATAGACCGATTGCTGGATCATGCGCGTGGACCAGTCGTAGCGCACATGCGGATCGAGCACCGGCACCGGCTGGCCGCCGGCGTAGACCAGTATTTTCCGCGATCCGTCGAGTTCGAAGGCGGCAGAAGAGCCGATACCCGCCGCCAGCCCCGCCGCGCCCAGCCCTGCCGCCATTGCGCCGCGTCGGCCGATATGCGTGCCCGCCATTGTGCCCCTCCTGCTGATTGTTGCGCCTTATATCTGCATGGTAGGAGCGCCAGGAGGTGGATTGTCAACACATCGTGCCCCTCCTGTCGGGGCTACCGGATGCACACATCTCATTCGCCCGACGAATCGTCGGGCGAATGTCGCGTCAAAACACAGTCCTCATCGGTCGTAGAGAGTATTCGCACGCAAAATTAAGATCGCGTGCAGCAACAAAAATTCTCCTCCAACCGATTGAAATGTCACGTTTTTTCTGGATGTGTGAATCCGCTAGCTTGCCGGGACGGGACTGTCGCCATATGGAATGCCCCAGTCGGGTTTGCCGTTCGGCAGGGCTCTGCGACAGTACAAAGTCGGCCAGGGACCACGAGATTTGCCGCCTGCGAAGGTCGTGGGCCGCCCAAAAGTCCATATGCCATCAGCCCTGCCCTGCTGCCCGCCGCTGATGGACTATGCGGAGGTCGGCTTGTAGGCTCGGGCGGCAGTCTAAGAAAAGACCCAGACCTCATGACCTCGCGCTGGCGCATCGGCTTCGACATTGGCGGCACGTTCACGGATTTCATTCTGCTCGACACCGAGCGGCAGGACATCCGACTGCATAAATGCCTCACCACACCGGAGGATCCGTCGGTGGGCGCGCTGGAGGGGCTGAGCGAGATCGTGGCGGCAGCCGGCCTCACGCTCGGCGACATCGCCGATATCGTGCACGGCACCACGCTGGTGACCAATGCGCTGATCGAGCGCCGCGGCGCGAAGTTGGGGCTGATCACCACGGCCGGTTTCCGCGACCTGCTGGAGATGGGCACCGAACAGCGCTACGATATCTACGACCTGTTCCTGCAGTACCCGGAACCGCTGGTGCCGCGCCGCCGGCGGCTGGAGGTGGCCGAACGCATGGACCGCGACGGCGTGACGGTGGTGCCGCTGGACGTTGACGGACTGCGCCGCGCCTTGCGCCAGCTTGTCGACGACGGCGTGGAGGCGGTGGCGGTCGGCTTCCTGCATTCCTATCGCAATCCCGCGCATGAGCGCGAAGCTGGGGCGCTGATCCGCCGCGAATTCCCGCAGCTTTCGGTGTCGCTGTCGTCGGACGTGGTGGCAGAGTTGTGGGAATACCAGCGGCTGGTCACGACCTGCGCCAATGCTTTCGTGCAACCACTGATGGACCACTACGTGCGGCGACTGGAACAGGAATTGTGGGGGCGGGGCTTCCGCGGCGCGCTCTACCTGATGCATTCGGCCGGTGGCCTGGTGTCGCCCGAGACGGCGCGCGCCTTTCCGATCCGCCTGCTGGAATCCGGGCCAGCCGGCGGTGCCCTCGCCACCGCGTTCTTCGGCGCCACTGCCGGCAAGACCGATGTGATCAGCTTCGACATGGGCGGCACCACGGCCAAGGCCTGCCTGATCGAGAACGGACGCGCCGCAGTTGCCGCCGAGATGGAGGCGGCTCGCGTGCACCGGTTCAAGAAGGGCTCGGGACTGCCGATCAAGGCGCCGGTGATCGACATGATCGAGATCGGCGCCGGCGGCGGATCGATCGCCGGCGTCGACGAGGTCGGGTTGCTTAAGGTCGGTCCGTACTCGGCCGGTGCCGATCCAGGTCCGGCCTGCTACGGCCGCGGCGGTATGGAGGCGACGGTGACCGACGCCAACCTGATGCTGGGGTACTACGACCCCGGGTTCTTCCTGGGTGGGCGCATGGCGCTGGACCGCGATGCCGCCGAGCGCGCATTGGCGCGGTTGGGCGAACAGCTCGGCCTGTCAGTGATCAACACCGCCTGGGGTATCCATCGCGTGGTCACCGAGAGCATGGCCGCGGCAGCGCGCATCCATATCGTTGAGAAGGGCCGCGACCCCCGACACTACGCCATGGTCGGCTTCGGCGGCGCCGGCCCGGCCCATGCCGCCGGCGTGGCCCGCGCGCTGGGGGTGCAGGAGGTGCTGGTGCCGCCAGCGTCCGGTGCCGCCTCGGCACTCGGCTTCCTCGCCGCCCCATTGTCATTCGAAC
>JANXSA010000711.1 GCA_025352915.1 Rhodospirillales bacterium
GTCAAAGATCACCGCGGGGATTTCGGCGAAATAGGCCAGCCCGATGAACTCGCTCATCAGGCTGATCCCAGGCCCGGAGGTGGCGGTAAACGCCCGCGCGCCGTTCCAGGCCGCCCCGATCACCATGCCGATCGACGACAGCTCGTCCTCGGCCTGCACGATGGCGTATTTCTTCTTGCCGGTTTCCTTATCGACCCGGAACTTCTCGCAATACTTGATGAACCCCTCGGCCAGCGACGAGGACGGCGTGATCGGATACCACGCGCACACCGTCGCCCCGCCATACACCGCACCCAGCGCCGCGGCCGCATTGCCATCGATGAAGATGCGGTCCCCAACCTTGTCGGACGGCGCCAGCGTCAGCCCCAGCGGGCACGGCAGATGCGCCAGCGCATAGTCGCGCCCCATGTGCAACGCCTTGTGGTTCGCCGCGATCAGCTTGTCGCGGCCCCTGAACTGGTCGGCCAGCAACCCCTCGATCACCGCGACATCGATGTTGATCAACGCCGACAGCGCTCCGACATAGATGATGTTCTTAAACAACTGGCGCTCGCGCGGCACCGCATAGGCGGCATTGGTGAAACTGGTCAGCGGCATGCCGACCACGGTGATATCCGGCCGAAACTTGCTCGCCGGCATCGGCTTGGTGTTGTCGTAGAACAGATACCCGCCAGGGAGGATCGACTTCACATCCTCATCCCAGGTCTGCGGGTTCATCGCCACCATCAAGTCGGTGCCGAGCCTGGCACCCATATGCCCCTTGTCCGAAATCCGCATCTCATACCAGGTCGGCAGCCCCTGGATGTTCGACGGGAAGATGTTGCGCGGCGTCACCGGGATGCCCATGCGCAGGATCGCCTTGGCAAACAGCTGGTTGGCCGAAGCCGAGCCCGAGCCGTTCACATTGGCGAACTTCACCACGAAATCATTCACCGCCACGATCGGCGGCACGGTGGAGCCGGCCGCCCCTACCACCTGGCTGGCGTCTTGCGGGCTCATGCCAGCACTCCTTCCAGGGCCACCGTCGCGATCGGCGTCACCAGCGCCAGGTCGAACAGGAAGCGCTGCATGTCCCAAGCCCCGGTCGGGCAGCGCTCGGCGCACAACCCGCAATGCAGGCAGACATCCTCGTCCTTGGCCATGATGCGCCCGGTCTTCAACCCATCCACGACATAGATGTCCTGGGTCAGGTTATGCGCCGGCGCCTCCAGCCGCGTGCGCAACTCGGCCTCCTCGCCATTCGCGGTAAAGGTGATGCTATCGACCGGGCAGATATCGACACAGGCATCGCACTCGATGCACAGTTTTGGCGCGAACACCGTCTGGACGTCGCAGTTCAGGCAGCGCTGCGCCTCCTTGAACGCCAGCACGGGGTCGAAGCCCAGCTCCACCTCGTCCTTGATCGAGGCCAGCGCCTTGGATTTCTCCAGGTGCGGCACCTTGAAGCGAAGATCGATGGCGATGTCGTTGTCATAGCTCCACTCGTGGATGCCCATCTTCTGGGACACCAGCGTGGTGTCCGGCCCCGGCCGGTCGCGCAGATCGCCGCCCTGGCAGTGCTTGTCGATCGAAATCGCCGCCTGGTGCCCGTGCGCCACCGCCCAGATGATGTTCTTCGGCCCAAACGCCGCGTCGCCGCCGAAGAACACCCGCGGGTTGGTCGATTGGAACGTCATCTCGTCCACCTTCGGCATGCCCCAGCGGTCGAACTCGATGCCGATATCGCGCTCGATCCAGGGGAAGGAATTCTCCTGCCCGATCGCCACCAGCACGTCGTCGCATTCGATGAACTCGTCGGCCTCACCACTCGGCACCAGCGAGCGCCGGCCCTTGTCGTCATAGACCGCGCGCACCTTCTCGAAAATCATACCCTTGATCGCGCCGCCCTCGTGCTCAACCGATTTCGGCACCATGAAGTTGAGGATCGGGATGTCCTCGTTCTGCGCATCCTCCTTCTCCCACGGCGAGGCCTTCATCTCCTCAAAGCCGGAGCGGACCACGACCTTCACTTCGGCGCCCCCGAGCCGGCGCGCCGACCGGCAGCAATCCATCGCTGTGTTGCCGCCGCCCAGCACGATCACCCGGCGGCCGATCGACTTGATGTGCCCGAACGACACCGAGTTCAGCCAGTCGATGCCGATATGGACATTGGCCCCGGCCTCGCGGCGGCCCGGCACATCCAGGTCACGCCCGCGCGGCGCGCCCGAGCCGACGAACACCGCGTCGTAATCTTCCTCCAGCAGCGCCTTCAGGCTCGGCACATAGGTGTTGTAGCGCGTCTCGACGCCAAGCTCGATGATGAAGCCGACCTCCTCGTCGATCACGCTCTCCGGCAGGCGGAATTTTGGAATCTGGCTGCGAATGAAGCCGCCACCCTTCGGCGCGCTGTCATACACCACCACCTCGTAGCCCGAAGGCGCCAGATCGCGCGCCACCGTCAGGCTGGCCGGACCCGCACCCACACAGGCGATGCGCTTGCCATTGCTCGGCGCCCGCCCCAACGCCACCCGCCGCGCGATGTCCTCGCTCTTGTAGTCCGCGGCCACGCGCTTGAGCCGGCAGATCGCCACCGGCTCCTCCTCCACCCGCCCGCGCCTGCACGCCGGCTCGCACGGCCGGTCGCAGGTGCGGCCCAGCACGCCCGGAAACACGTTGGATTTCCAGTTGATCATATAGGCGTCGTCATACCGCCCGGCGGCGATCAGACGGATGTATTCGGGCACCGGCGTATGCGCGGGACAGGCCCATTGGCAATCCACGACCTTGTGAAAGTAATCGGGATTCTTGATGTCGGTCGGCTGCAAGACGCAGATGCTCCCCTGGACGCCACACTCATAAAATGCCCTGCTGACTCCGCTGGCGGAATGCCATGCGGGCCGGCCCCCCTTGGGCAGATCGACCGGGTTGATCCCGGCCTGGGACCCAGTATGCCATTGCTCGCCCGCAGTCGGGTAGTCCCCCGGTTCCCGCCGCCCTGCGGGGCAGCCAAGCCCGGTTGGCAAACCGCGGATTCCGGCGCGAAGATGGCCCATGACCTGCCGCATCCTCCTGATCATCCTGCTGCTTTGCCCCGGTTTTGCGTCGGCGGCCGAGCTGAAACTCACCACCTGGAACCTCGAATGGCTGACCCTGCGCCAAGCCGGGGACCGCGCCCTGCCGCCGGATGTGCAGCCAAAGGGGCCGGACGACCGGGCCGTGCTGCGCCGCTATGCCGAGGAACTCGCCGCCGACGTGGTGGCGCTCCAGGAGGTCGACGGCCCGGAAGCTGCCGCCACCGTGTTCCCGCCGAACCGCTACGTACTGCATTTCACCCGCGACCGCGTGGTCCAGCGCGTCGGCTTCGCGTTGCGCCAGGGCCTGCGCTTCACCGCCAATCCTGACCTGGTGGCGCTGAACGTCACGCAAAGCGCGACGCGTCCGCTGCGCGCCGGGGCCGACATTACGGTGGAACAGCCCGGCGGCCGGCTGCGCATCCTGGCCGTCCACCTCAAGACCGGCTGCCGCGAGGACAAGCTCGACCGCTCCGCCCGCCCGCAATGCGATCAACTGCGCCAGCAGCTGGTCGCCCTCCAGGGCTGGATCGCCCAGCGCCGCCAGGAAGGCGTGCCCTTCGTCCTGATGGGCGATTTCAACCGCTGGATGGACGCCCGCGACGGCTTTTACGCCGCCCTGCAAAGCACCGGCCCGCTCGCCCGCGCCACCGACGGACACAGCTCGCCCTGCTGGGGCGGCGGCGGCTTCGTCGACCACATCATCGCCGGCGGCGCCGCCCGCTTCTGGATGCAGCCCGACTCGCTGCGCGTCACCGTCTACCGCGAGACCGGCGCCGCCGCGAAGGCCCGGCTGTCCGACCACTGCCCGGTCTCCGCCCGCTTCCTCCTGCCGGACTGACCGGACGTTGCCAGGAAGTGCACAAAAAGATGAGTGAAAGTTTTTGGTTCTTTTTTTCAAAAAAGAAATCTATAGTACGTACGTTGTTAAAAAAACCTTCTAATCGATAACAAGAACGCATGACCAGCACTGATCGTCATATTCTTGACCTTTCCCGCCGTGGCCTATTATGCGGCGCCACGGCGGCGGCGGCCTTGGCCGCCATCCTGCCGGCCAGAAGCCGGCAGGTCATCGCCCAGCCGCTCTTCCGCGCCTACCCCTTCACCCAGGGCGTGGCCTCCGGCGACCCCCTGCCCGACGGCGTGGTGATCTGGACCCGCCTCGCCCCCGAACCGCTCGCCGGCGGCGGCATGCCGCGCAGCGCCGTCGAAATCCAGTGGGAAATCGCCGCCGACCCCGCCATGCGCCAGATCGTCCAGACGGGCACCGCCCTCGCCCGCCCCGAACTCGGCCACAGCGTCCATGTCGAAGTCACCGGCCTGGAACCGGGCCATGCCTACCATTACCGCTTCCGCGCCGGGCGCGTGGCCAGCCCGATCGGCCACACCCGCACCGCCCCGGCGCTTGACGCCATGCCGGCGGCCCTGCGCTACATCTCGGCCGGCTGCCAGAATTTCGAAGCCGGCCACTTCACCGCCTGGCGCCACATCGCCGAGGAGGCGGACATCGACTTCGTCAGCCATTACGGCGACTATATCTATGAACACGCCGCCCGCGCCCTCAGTCCCACCGTCGTGCGCCAGCACAACTCCGACGAAATCTACACCATCGACGACTACCGCAACCGCTACGCCCATTACCGCAGCGACCCCGACCTCCAGGCCGCCCACGCAGCACACGCCTTCCTGATGTCGTTCGACGACCACGAGGTCGACAACAACTGGGCCGGCATCCATTCCGAGGAAGACGGCTCCCCGCGCTTCCCGCACGCCGTACCGCCGGAAATCTTCGCCCTGCGCAAACAGATCGCGTTCCAGGTCTGGTACGAATCAATGCCAGTCCGCCGCGCCCAACTCCCCCGCGGCGCCGACATCACCGCCTGGCGCGCCCTGCGCTGGGGCCGCCTCGCCGATATCGCCGTGCTCGACACCCGCTCCTACCGCGACGACCAGCCCTGCGGCGACATCAATGGCCCGCCCTGCCCCGCCGTCGCCAACCCCGCCGCCCAAATCCTCGGCCCCGCCCAGGAATCCTGGCTGTTCGACCGCCTGGCCAACACCCCGTCCACCTGGAAAATCCTCGCCCAGCAAGTCCCGATCATGCGCCGCGACTTCGGCACCACCAGCCTGTCGATCTCGATGGACAAATGGGACGCCTACCCCGCCGCCCGCACCCGCCTGCTGAACCACATCCACGACCGTTCAGTGAAAAACGTCTCCGTGCTGACCGGCGACGTCCACCAGGCCTGGGCCGGCACCATCCATCTCGACCCCGACGACACCAAATCCCCCGCCCTCGCCAGCGAATTCGTCGCCACCTCGATCAGCAGCAACGGCGACGGCTCCGAAACACTGCCCACCACCGAGCGCGTCCTGTCCCGCAACCCCCACATCGCCTTCTTCAACAATCGGCGAGGATACACGCTGCACGAAGCAACCCCCGCCCGCACCACCGCCACCTTCCGCGGCCTGGACTACGTCACCCGGCCCGGCGCCGCGCGCATGGACAAGGGCGTGTTCGTGGTCGAGGCGGGGGATGCGCGAGTCAAAAAGGGATAGAAATAAGCGCGTTCTTTTTTGAAAAAAAGAACCAAAAAACTTTTACCCATTGGCATCGATGCCAATCAGCAGCCTCGGCGCAAATGGTCAGAAGTCTTTTTGCTTCTTTTTCTTCAGAAAAAGAAGATTCTTGCTTACCCTTTGAGAGGCCCCTGCCCCCGCCGCCCCAGGCCTGCTAGCGTCCCTCCATGCTACGCACCTTCATCAGCGTCACCCTGCCGCTCACCGGGCTAAGCTTCGTCAACCAGGCCGGACGCGGCGTGATGGCCGTTGTTGGCCCAGTGCTGGCAGTCCAATACGCCCTCTCGGCCAGCGAGCTCGGCCTGCTCTCCAGCATGCTGTTCTTCGCCTATTGCCTTTGGCAACTGCCACTCGGCGTGCTGCTCGACATGTTCGGCCCGCGCCGGGTGCAGACCTGGATGGGCCTGCTCGCTGCTGCGGGCTTTGCCCTGTTCGCCGTGTCGGACGGCATGGCCGGCTTCATGCTCGCCCGCGCCATGATTGGCGTTGGCATCGCCGCCGGGCTGATGGCGGTGCTGAAAGCCAACGCCCAGGTCTTCCCCCGCGCACAGGTCGCCGGCATGACCGGCATCGCCATGTTCATCGGCACCGCCGGCAGCCTGCTCGTCACCGCCCCGGTCGAGGCGCTGTTGCCATATACCGGCTGGCGCGGGGTGTTCTGGATCCTGGTCGGCATCACTCTGGCTGCGGTGGTGTGGATCCACACCTCGGTGCGGGACCAGCCCGGGGCAACCAGCCGCGGCTGGCGCGGCGAGACGAGGGTCATTATCGCCATCGCCCGCAGCCCGATTTTCTGGCGGCTCACCCCCCTGATCGCGCTGATGTCGATCTTCACCTTCACCTATCACGGGCTGTGGGCCGGCCCCTGGCTGCGCGACCTCGCCGGCCTGGACGGCCACACCCGCGCCGCCACGTTGTTCGTCTACGCGCTCGGCATGATGGCCGGCGGGCTGGCGATGGGACAGCTCACCAGTTGGTTCCAGATGCGCGGCCACCCGCCAATGCTGGTGCCGGCGGCCGCGGCGGTGGCGATGCTGCTGATCCAGGCTGGCTTGATGTGGGCGCCCAAGGACTTCGCCACCGTCACCGCATTGTGGTCCGCCCTCGCCCTGATCGCCGCGGCCGGACCGCCCGGCTATGCGGTGATCGCCCAGCACTTCCCGGTCGAGCAGATGGGCCGGGTGTCCACCGTGATCAACACCCTGGTGCTCGGCGGCGCCTTCCTGATGCAGAGTCTGATCGGCTGGATTCTCGACCTCTGGCCGCGCACCGCCAGCGGCGGCTGGGAGCCGGCCGGCTATCAATGGGCGATGGGCCTGTCGATGCTGATGCAGCTCGCCGCCCTGGCCTGGGCCTGGCGCTTCCTCAAACGAAGGACCTCGGCATGAACGGCAAGCAAATCCGCAAGCTGCTGGAACGCACCCGCCTTGAGTCCGGCCGCGGCTTCCGCCTGCGCGACCATGACCCCGACGACACCGCGCCAAAAGTCGTCCGCGAGGCCGAGGCCGAAGCCCTGCTCGCCGCCGGCGTCGAACGCCTGTCCGAATTGCAAACCCTGCTCTACGCCCAATCCACCTGGTCGCTGCTATGCGTGTTCCAGGCGATGGACGCCGCCGGCAAGGACGGCACCATCAAGCACGTGATGTCCGGGGTGAACCCGCAAGGCGTGCACGTCTATTCCTTCAAGGCGCCAAGTTCGGACGAGCTGGACCACGACTTCCTCTGGCGCGTCAACCGCGAGCTGCCCAAGCGCGGCCATATCGGCATCTTCAACCGCAGCCACTATGAGGAAGTGCTGGTCACCCGCGTCCACCCGAAACTGATCGACAACCAGGACCTGCCGCCGGCGCTGCGCGGCAAGCATTTCTGGCGCGACCGGCTGGCGGACATCGCCAACTGGGAAACCTACCTGGCGCACCAGGGCACCGTGGTGCTGAAGTTCTTCCTCAACATTTCCCGGGCTGAACAGAAGAAGCGCTTCCTGGACCGCATCGACACGCCGGAGAAGCACTGGAAGTTCCGCCCCGAAGACGTCGCCGAGCGGGCGCATTGGGACGCCTACATGGACGCCTACGAAGCCGCCATCACCGCCACCGCCACGCCCGAGGCACCGTGGTTCGTCGTCCCGGCGGACAGCAAGTGGTTCGCCCGCCTGGTCGTGGTCTCCGCCATGATCGACGCGCTGGAGCGCATGAACCTCGAAGCCCCGCGCATCGCCCCGGCCGATGAGGCGCGCATGGTCGAGGCGCGGCGGACTCTGGAACTGGAGGACAAGTGATGCGCATCCTGTCCGGCGCGCAGGTGGCATCGCTGGTGGGTGTGGCCGACCTGATCGACCCGATCGCCGCCGCCATGGTCGAGGTGTCGCGTGGCAATATCGAGATGCCGTTGCGCTCGATGGTCAAGCTCCCCCCGGCTGTACAAGGCGGCAGCAATCATATGGGGATCATGGCCGGCCATCTCGGCGCCCCCGCCGGGCACGGGGTGAAAGTCCTGAGCCTGTATCCCGACAATCCCAAATTCGGCCGGTCCTCCCATGCCGGCCTGTTCCTGCTGTTCGATGGCGAAACCGGCCTGCCGGTCCTGTGCATGGACGCCGCGGTGCTGACCGCCATCCGCACCGCCGCCTCCACCGCCGCCGCCTCGCGCGTGCTGGCCCGTCGCGACAGCCACGTGCTGGCCATCCTCGGCCTGGGCGAACAGGCGCATAGCCACATCGAAGCGATGCGCGCGGTACATCCTATCACCCGCATCATCGCCTGGGGCCGCGACCGCGCCAAGCTGGAAACCTTCGCGCAGGAGAACGGGGCGGAGATGGCCACGAGCGTCGCCGAGGCGGTGGCACACGCCGATATCATCGTCACCGCAACACCGGCGCGCGAAGCCTTCCTCACCGCCGCGATGCTGAAGCCCGGCCAGCACGTCAACGCCGTCGGCGCCAGTGTCGCCTTCATGCAGGAACTCTCGGCGGATATCGTGGCCGCTACACGCTATGTCACCGACTATCGCCCCTCGCTGGAACCGCAAGCCGCCGAGGTGATCGCGGCACGCAAGCAGGGCCGCATCGCCGGGGACCACGACATTCCCGAAATCGGCGAGATCATCGCCGGCGCCAAGCCGGGCCGGCGATCGGCCGATGACATTACGCTCTACCGCTCGCTCGGCATCTCCGCACAGGATCTGGCGGCGGCGCATTTCATCCTGGCGCGGGCAGTGGAAGGCGGCGTTGGCAGCGAGATCGATATGACGTAAGCAAGGATTCTTCTTTTTCTGAAGAAAAAGAAGCAAAAAGACTTCATCCATTTGCGTTGGTAAAGCTCGGCCCAAACGGATGAACGTTTTTTGGTTCTTTTTTTCAAAAAAGAAATGCTTCCTTCCTATCTCCCGTGCGCCGTCATGGCTCCGGCGACCGGTACTGGCCCTGGGCCCGGGCGGCGGCGGGCCAGCATGTCGCGCATTTCGTCGAAGCGCCCGGCGGCGACATAGGCGCGCAGCAGGGTGAAGTCGACCAGGTCGGTTTGGGCGCGGCTGCCGCCGAGGCGTTCGCGTTCGGTGATCAGCGGGGCGATGGCGGCGATGGTGGCGTCGTAATCCTGGCGGCGGAAGGCGGCGAAGGCGCGGGCGAGGGCGGGGACCATGGGGCTGGCGGGGTAGCGGCCGTCCTGGGCGAGTTTTTCGATTTCGGTCAGTCGCGTGTCGAGCGAAGTGGTGTCGCCGGTGGTGGCGTCGGTCAGGGCGATGTGCCAGTCGGCGAAGGCGGTGCCGGCGCGGGGGAACATCGATTGGGCGAAGTCGTGCATCACCTGCCAATGGGCCGGGTCGGGTTTGGCGCCGGCGAGTTCGGCGCGCCAGAGGAAGGCGACGGCGTCACCGAGCTGGATCATCTTGTGGCCGCGATGGGCGCCGGGGCCGAAGG
>JANXSA010000718.1 GCA_025352915.1 Rhodospirillales bacterium
GCCAATCGTCATGCCGATGCCGCCGACAGTGCCCAGGATCACCGGCAGGCTCAACAACCCGTACGGGGCCTGCAACCCGAGCCCATAGTGATAGACGGTGGCCAGCGATGTCGAGGCGAAGCACAACATAAATCCGTAGAACAGCGCATGATGAAACCGCCGCCGCGTGGTTCCGAAACCGCCATCGCTGTCGTTGCAGCCATGCCCGCCACCGCCGAGATTCTTCAGCGTCAGCGCATCCTTGATGGCCTTCCAGCCCGGCTTGACCACCTCGCCGGCCCCGCCCCCGGTGGCGCGCCAGAATTTCGCCACCGAAATCGCCATTGCAAACAGCGCGAAGCCAAAGGTCGAGCCAGCCAGCAGCACCATCACGTTATGCGGGATCACCGCATAGAACGCCCCTGCCCCGGAATGCGCGCCGAACAGCCGCTCCGGCGATTGCAACAGCGCGGCGCCGATCATCACCAGTGCGACGATCAGCGCGGTCGCCACCGACACGACGGTGCCGTTGCGCTCGAACAACTTCGCCAGCGGCTGCGGCCAGGCATAGGCCCGGTAGCTTTCGTCGCGGAGCTCGGCCAGGACCTTCGGCAGGTTGATGCCGAACTCATGCGGCGGCGCATACTGACAGGCGTAGAAACAGCCGCGGCAGCCATGGCAGAGATTGGCGAGATAGCCGAGATCAGGCGCGGTGAACTCGCGCCGCAACTCCATGGCCGGGAAAACCGCGCAATAGCCTTCGCAATACCGGCAGGCGTTGCAAACCTCGAAGTTGCGCCGCGCCTCCGCAATGGCATCAGTTTCGCGCATGCTTGGCTGCCTCCTGGCCCGCTATGCGGCCGAATACGGTCCCGATGGTCATGCCAAACCCGGCCAGGTAGCCCTTGCCCAGGATGTTCCCCGCCATGATCTCGCCCGAGGCAAAAAGATTGGCGCTCGGCCTGCCGTTATCCATCAGCACCCGCGCCCGCTCATTCACCTTCACGCCGAGATAGGTGAAGGTGATGCCCGGCCGCAGCGGATAGCCGATGAACGGCGCGGTATCGATGGTGCGTGCCCAGTTGGTCTTCTCCGGCGTCACGCCCTGCGTCCGGCAGCCGTCAAGCTTGCGGTCGTTGAAATCGCCGGGCTGCACCGCGGCGTTATAGTCCCGAACCGTCGCCTCCACCGTGGCGGCATCCAGTCCCAGCTTCGTCGCCAACTCGCCAATGCTGCCGGCGGTGATCGCCGGAAACACCGACGGCATGAACAGCGGCACCGATTTCACGTCGCAGATGGAATAGGCGATCTGCCCGGGCTGCTGCGCGATCAGCCGGCCCCAGATGGCATAGCGCTTCGGCCAGACATCCTCGCCCTCGTCGTAGAACCGCTCGCCCGCGTTGTTCACCACGATCGAGAACGGCACCGAGTCCAGCCTTGTCACAATGCCGCCATCGAATTGCGGCGACCGGGCGTCCAGCGCCACGGCATGGAATTGGGTGGGGTCGCCAATTTGCGCCACCCCCTGCGCCAGCAGATTCTTCAAAACCCGCCCCTTGGCATAGGGCGTGCCGCGGATGATGAAGTTGTCCACGGCATCGCCCCAGTATTGCCGCATCCAATCCAGATTGGCCTGGAACCCGCCCGACGACGCAATCACGCAGCGCGCCCGCACCGTCTCGGGAAATCCCTTGTGGTTGATATCGACCTCGCGCGCGAAGCCGTCATCCAGATGTACCGTGCGCACCTCGGTGTCGTAGAGGATATCAACGCCCAGTTTCTCGGCCGTCGCGTATACCGCGTTCAGCAATGCCTTGCCGCCACCGAGAAAGAACGCATTGGTCCGCGACAGGCTCAGCGTCCCGGTCAGCGACGGCTGGAACGTCACGCCACAGGATTTCAGGAACGGCAGCGCCGCCTCGCTCGCCCGGATCGTCATGCGCGCCAGATGCTCGTCGGTCTGCCCGCCGGTCACCCGCAATAAATCATCCCAGTATTCTTCCTCCAGATACGCCTCGGTCAGCACCGAGGTCGGCGCCTGGTGCATCGCCCTGAGATTGCGCGTGTGCCGGCTGTTGCCGCCGCGCAGCGCCTTAGGCGCGTGTTCCAGCACCAGCACGCTGGCACCGGCCTGGCGCGCCGTCACCGCCGCCGTCATCGCCGCGTTGCCGCCGCCAACCACCAGCACATCATACAGCCGCGTCAGGTCCACCATCCGCACTCCCCCTCGGCCCCCGTTGTGCCACGCTGGCACGCCCTGGCAACCCCCGCATCGGGCTGGCACACTGCACCGAGGAGAAATGCCTCGATGTCCGACCCCACGACGATCCATAACTGGCACCGGATGGACGCCCGCCTCACCTCCTCCGGCCAGCCCACCGAGGCGGAACTCGCCGCCCTCGCGGCGCTGGGCGTGCGCTGCGTGATCAACCTGGCGCCGCACAGCCATGCCAAGGCCCTGCCCGACGAGGCCGCCAGCGTGGCAGTACTCGGCATGACCTATGGCTACATGCCGGTCGATTTCTGCGCCGTCATGCATGACTGGGCCGATCATCCGGTCCACGTCTACTGCGCCGCCAATTACCGCGTCTCGGCCTTCCTGTACCGCTACCGCCGCGACGTGCCCGGCCACGACGCGACGACCGCACGCGCCGACCTCGATCGCATCTGGACCCCCGACGCCGTCTGGTCCGCGTTCATCACCCGATAGGGAATCGCCCGATGTCCGAACTTCTCGTCTACGTCTCCTGCGCCGACGCCCGCCACATCGCCACCTTCGCCATGGACCGCACCACCGGCGCCCTCATCCATCGTGCGGACACCCCGGTCCCCGGCCCAACTGGCCCCGGCATGTCGATGCCGA
>JANXSA010000044.1 GCA_025352915.1 Rhodospirillales bacterium
GGCCGCCCGCACGCACTGGCTCACCGTCGAGTGGCTGCCAAAATACGCGCCCGAACTCAACGACATCGAAGCAGTCTGGCGCGACCTCAAGGCGCATCATCTCGCCCACCAGACGTTCAAGGACCTCGACGCGCTCGACCAAGCCATCCACGCAGCCGTCCACGCCCGCAACCACCAGCGCAAACCTCGTTCGTTGGCGAACCAGCGAATCTCTGCTTAGGTCAAAAGCCGGTTTCAGCGCGGTCGGCACTTGCCGTGGTTCGAACCCCACTCGCCCGAAATCCCTACTTCAAGAGCGAACAACTCGGTACGGCCCCTTGATCGCGCCGCCGGAGAAGCGGCATTCATCGCCAGGCCCAAGTCCACTCACCACAGTCCCCTCCAGACCTTACGGCGTCGATGGCGCCGACCACCGCTTCCAGAAGACCCTGGACGCCTCCTGGCCGTGGCACCTCCCGCTGCGCGCGTCAGGGGGTCAGCGCGATTTCAAGACGCCCCTTGCACCGCAACAGCAGTGCCCGATCGGCCTCTAGAGCTGCGACTTCGGCCCGCATGTCCCGGGTCTGGGTGGCGATGCCCTGCTCGACCGGACCGAAACACTGCTCGATCACGTCCTGGCACTGTTCGTCGAGAGCCCAGCGCATCCTGCGACCCGCATCGGTAATCTGCTGCGCTACCGCAAGCCGTCGAACCTTTTCGCGTTCCGATGCGCGTTGTTCCTCATAATGCGCCGTGATCGCGTTGTAGATGCCACTCACCATTTGGACGGCGGGGCCAACGAAGGGCACGACTCGGCCAGCAAAGCTCGGGCCTAATCCCTTCAGCGCCGATGGAAACACCTGCTTAGCTGCCATAAAGCCGCCGACCAGGGCCTTTGAATTGAGTTGAGTTACAAATTGGAGACCTGGTCCGACCAGCTTTGCGTAGCTTGAAGGGCCGCCCCCGCCTGCCTCTTGTTGTCCACTGACCGGGAAGAAAGGGACAGCGGGCGCGACCCCCACTGGCATCGTGTCAGAGAGGGATTGGCCGATTTCTTCGAACACGCGCTGCGTCTTTCGCAATTCTCGATCCATGATGGACGAAACGGTTGCGACGGCGTCGTTGCTCGCGGCTTTCATTTCCTCAGCACTCTGTGCTGACACTGCATGGGCCAAGGCGATCTCGAACGAGGCAGCGGCCTCCTGCGCGGCGTGGCCCAGCACAGCAGAGAGCCGCGTTCGCTCTGCGCTCACTTTGTCGGCCACGTCTCGGATCTGCTGCGCGCTATCATTCAAGGGGAAGCCGTCGAGTGCGAGGTCGATCTGCCGCACAATGCGCCGGCAGGCCGTGCGCGCCATGTCGCCTTTGCCAGTAGCAGCGCAAAGTTCGATCAGGTCGGCCTCAAGTTCGGGAAGGCCGCTGGCAAGGATAAACGCCGGCTTGCCCTCCTGCCGCCCGCGAAAGCCGCGAAGGGCGTTTACCAGTCTGATAGGGACGCGCGCCTCAGCATCCGGCAACCCCGCTGCGACTGCGGCCTTCCGTAGATTATCCGACACCTTGTCACGCAGATCGAAGAACGCCTGCCCATCGGCGGCGAGGCCGGTCTTGTTGTTAAGGATAATGCGAATAGGGCGGCCGGATCGGAGGATGGCGACGACTTCGTCGTAGGTTCGCTGCTCCTCAAGTGTGCCGTCGGTTGAGAGCATGAAGAGGACGACGTCGGCGGTCTCAAGGTGCGCGCGCGTTACCTGTTCGTGCTCAACCGGCGCGTCGATGCCCGGCGTGTCGTCCAGCATGAAGCCGCGCCAGGGGTAGCTGGTCACGCAAGCCGTCTCCGGGTGGTCCGCCACGGGGGCTACTTCCTGACCGACCAGCGCATTGATGAGTGTGCCCTTTCCGGCATTATAGGCGCCGAAGACCATCACGCGCGGCGTGGCGGCACCGCTGCGGTCGGCAAGCAGTTCGTCACTCGCTTCGAGGTCGATGTGCGACAAGTGGCGAGCAAGGGGTGGGCGAGCATCCTTCCACACATCGAAGGCGAGACGGAACGGATCACCCATTGCTGTGCACCTCATTCTGGAGACGGGTCGAAAAATAATTTAGCTCGCAGCGTAGAGTATTGGCGTGCCTCTCGACAGGACTGATGGCTAAGCAGAGATTCGCTGGTTCGCCAACGAACGAGGTTTGCGCTGGTGGTTGCGGGCGTGGACGGCTGCGTGGATGGCCTGGTCGAGCGCGTCGAGGTCCTTGAACGTCTGGTGGGC
>JANXSA010000072.1 GCA_025352915.1 Rhodospirillales bacterium
GCTGCATCGCGGCACCGAAAAGCTCATCGAGTACAAGACCTATATCCAGGCGATGCCGTATTTCGACCGCCTCGATTACGTCAGCCCGATGTGCCAGGAACACGCCTTCGCGCTGGCCACCGAGAAGCTGCTGGGCATCGAGGCACCGCTGCGCGCCAAGTGGATCCGCACCCTGTTCAGCGAGATCACCCGGGTGCTGAACCATCTGCTCAACGTGACCACCTATGCGCTCGATGTCGGCGCCATCACGCCGGCACTCTGGGGCTTCGAGGAGCGCGAGAAGCTGATGGAGTTCTACGAGGCGGCCTCGGGCGCGCGGCTGCATGCCAATTACTTCCGCACCGGCGGCGTCGCCAAGGACCTGCCGGCCGGGTTGGAGGACAAGATCGCCGAGTGGGTGGCGGGTTTTCCGAAATTCGTCGACGACCTCGAAACCCTGCTGACCTCGAACCGCATCTGGAAACAGCGCACCGTCGACATCGGCGTGATGTCGCCGGAGAACGCCCTGGCCTGGGGTTTCACCGGCCCGTGCCTGCGCGCCTCCGGCGTGCCGTGGGACCTGCGCCGGTCGCAGCCGTACGAGATGTACGACCAGGTCGCGTTCAAGATCCCGGTCGGACGCAACGGCGATTGCTATGACCGCTATCTGATGCGCATCGCCGAGATGCGTGAGAGCGCGTCCATCATCAGCCAATGCCTGGCGAAGATGAAGCCGGGTCCGGTGAAGGTGCAGGACAACAAGATTTCCCCCCCTTCGCGCGCCGAGATGAAGCGCTCGATGGAGGCGCTGATCCACCACTTCAAGCTGTTCACCGAGGGCTATCACGTGCCTGCCGGCGCCACCTACACCGCCGTTGAATCGCCCAAGGGTGAGTTCGGCGTCTACCTGGTGGCCGACGGCAGCAACCGGCCGTATCGCTGCAAGATCCGCCCGACCGGCTTCGCCCATCTCCAGGCGACCGAATTCCTCAGCAAGCGGCACATGCTGGCCGATGCCGTGGCGATCATCGGATCGCTCGACATCGTGTTCGGCGAGATCGACAGGTAATCGTGATGGCCGAAACAGCCCCTGCCGCATTCGTCCAGCCCGACAGCTTCGCCTTCGACGCGGCGGGCGAGGCCGAGATCACGGCGATCATCGCCAAATACCCGCCGGGCAAGCAGGCCAGCGGCGTGCTGCCGCTTCTCTATGTTGCCCAGAACCAGATGGGCCGCCTGACCGGCAGTGCCTGGGTGCCGCTGCGCGCAATGGACGAAATCGCGCGCATCCTCGCCATGCCGCCGATCCGGGTCTACGAGGTCGCCACCTTCTACCTGATGTTCAACATGGCACCGGTGGGAAAGTTCCACCTCCAACTCTGCACCACCACGCCATGCTGGCTGCGCGGTTCCGACGCGGTGGTCGCCGCCTGCCGCGAGGTGACGGGGATCAAGGGCTGGAAGGAAAACAGCGCCGACGGCCTGTTCAGCATGACCGAGGTCGAATGCGTCGGCGCCTGCGTGAATGCGCCGATTCTCCAGGTCAACGACGATTTCTACGAGGACATGGACGGCGAGAAGACGCGGGTGTTGCTGGCGGCGTTAAAACGCGGGGAGATTCCTAAACCGGGCTCGATGTCCGGCCGCCAGACCTCTGCCCCCGAGGGCGGCCCGACCACGCTCACCACCCTGACATTCGCGAAGGCGCCGTAGCCCCATGCTGAGCGACCAGGACCGGATTTTCACCAACCTCTACGGCGTGCATGACTGGCGTCTGGCCGGCGCACAGGCGCGCGGCGACTGGGACGGCACCCGCGCGATCATCGAACGCGGGCGGGATGCCATCGTCGAGGAGATGAAGGCATCGGGCCTGCGCGGGCGCGGGGGCGCAGGGTTCCCCACCGGCATGAAATGGTCGTTCATGCCGAAGACCATCGGTGACCGGCCGCATTATCTGGTGGTCAACGCCGACGAGTCCGAGCCCGGCACTTGCAAGGACCGCGACATCCTGCGCCACGACCCGCACAAGCTGGTGGAAGGCTGCCTGCTCGCCAGTTTCGCCATGGGTGCGCACGCCTGCTACATCTACGTGCGCGGCGAGTTCTACAACGAGGCGATGCACCTCCAGCAGGCGGTGGACGAAGCCTATGAAGCGGGACTGATCGGCAAGAACGCCTGCGGCTCCGGCTGGGATTTCGACTGTTACGTGCATCGCGGCGCCGGTGCCTATATCTGTGGCGAGGAAACCGCCCTGATCGAGAGCCTTGAGGGCAAGAAGGGCATGCCGCGCCTGAAACCGCCCTTCCCGGCGGCGGTCGGGCTGTA